>URUZ01000190.1 GCA_900551225.1 uncultured Clostridium sp. | reverse complement strand
CTCATACCCTTATATCTTCATCTGCGAGGGCAGGCTGAAGTCCGAGGTGTCCATGAAGGTCCAGCGCAGCGGCAGGGAGGGACAGCTGGTGGTGGCCTCCTACGGCGACAACTGGTATGAGTCAAGGAGCACCATGGAGTTCATCCTGGACGGACAGAACGAGGTGGAGTTCACCGTGACGCCTCTGGACGTAAAGAAAAAGAAACTGGTGAGAATCCCCCTCACCGGATTCCCCAAACGTCCCCCCAGAACCACCAGGATTCAGATGAGCCTGGCATTCCTGGACGATAAGACCATGGTGACGGTGATCCGCGACAAGGGCTTCGGGGAGATGTTCCCCGCCAGCGATGCGGTAATAAAGCAGGAGGTAACTCTATGAGCCTGCTGCTGTGCCGGCAGGAACCGGTCAAACATCCATACTATATAGAGGTCCTGGGAATCCACATCTATTCTTCCCAGGAGCTTTGCTATGTAATATACAACAATCCGCTGCTGGTACTGGAGGGATTCGTGGAAGAACCCCTGCTGGTGTTTATCCGGGAAGAACTGGACATGGCCTACCTGGCGGATAAGCTGAAGGTGCTGATGGAGAGCAAGAGCAGAGGAGAGGATCTGCTGCTTTTGATTCTGTCGGAATGCGACTACTATACAGAGCAGGAGCGGAACCGTTTTAAACAGGCCATGACCGGGATCAGGCGGATGCACCCTGCGGAGTATGCCAAGGCCCGGGCAGATTACCTGTTTCAGAAGAAGCAGTACGGAAAGGCTGCGGTAAGGTACGAGAAGCTGCTGGAATATCCCGAGGACAAAGTGGCGGACCAGGCCTTTAAGGCGAAGATCCAGCACAATCTGGGGGCGTCGTATGCACAGATGTTCCAGTTTGATAAGGCGTTTAAGGCGCTGGATGTAGCCTATGGGAAGAATAAGGATGTGCAGACGCTGAAGCAGATTTATTACCTGACGGTGTTTGAACCTGCACTGGGCGTGGGGGAACGGTATCTGTCTCTGTTTACCCAAGAACTGAAGGAAGAGTGGGAGCGGGAAATGATCACGGCGGAGCAGAATGCCATGGTGGCGGAAGAAGTTGTGAAGCTCAGGGAGTTGTTTAAGAAGGATTCGGTGAAGAGGGCTGAGGGGGCTTCGGGGATGATTCAGAGGTGGAAGAGGGAGTATAGGATAATGATATGAGGGGTGGGGATCATTGGCGCGAGGGGTCGCTGCGGACAGGTGGTGTTCTCATTCCGGCCCGCTGCGCTTTCACCTAAGCGTGAGCGGCCCTGAATGAGACTATGGCCTGCTCCCCGCGGACCGTACACGAATATGATTCAACAAATATAAGGAGATAACTAACCATGGCTTATGAGATTGCTAAAGCGCATTTGGATAGGATAGGTTTGGGTGACCGGGTGCAGGTGTTTGATGTGTCCAGCGCTACGGTGGAGCTGGCGGCGCTGGCGGTTGGGTGTGAACCGGCTAAGATTGCCAAGACGCTGTCATTTCTAGTGGACGGAAAGGCTGTGCTGGTGGTTGCAGCCGGGGACGCCAAGGTGGATAACCGGAAGTATAAAGATATGTTTGGAACCAAGGCCAAGATGCTGAGCCAGGAGGAAGTGACAGGGCTGGTGGGACACGCTGTGGGCGGGGTCTGCCCCTTTGGCGCCAAAGAGGGCGTAAAGGTGTATCTGGATGAGTCCCTGAAACGGTTTGATTATGTGTATCCGGCCTGCGGAAGCGCAAGCAGCGCGGTGAAGCTGACGGTTGAAGAGCTGGAGATGGCGTCGGGAGCTGTGCAGTGGGTGGATGTGTGTAAGGGATGGCAGGAGGAGTGACGGCTGCTGCCAGATGACACGATAAGGCGGCACGGCTGGAAAGAAACTGCTTGACAAAACTTTGTTTTGCCGATATCATGAGAAAGTATAACTAAAAAGGCAGTGAAGAAGAGGAGTACACCGGCGCCGCCGGCAGAGAGGACAGCCCGGAGGCTGAAAGGCAGTCCAGGACAGGCGCAGTGGAAGGTAGCTTCGGAGCCGGAATGCTGAAAGCGGGGATTGAGAGATTCCAGAGATAGGCGTTCCCGGGCGGCACCCGTTAATAAGCCCATGTGAGGCCGGAAGCATTTCCGGTGAATAAAGGTGGTACCGCGACTAAAATCGCCCTTTGCAGACATATGTGTCTGTGGAGGGATTTTTTTTACCCTCTGCGGAGCTGTCCGCCGGGAGAGAACACAAGTAAGGAGAAGCGAATATGAAAGAACTGGAAAAAACTTATAATCCAGCGGCCATTGAGGACCGCCTGTATCAGAAGTGGCTGGATGGAAAATACTTCCATGCAGAGGTAAACCGCAGCAAGAAGCCATTTACCATTGTGATGCCTCCGCCCAATATTACCGGACAGCTGCATATGGGACACGCTCTGGACAACACCATGCAGGATATTCTCACCAGATATAAGAGGATGCAGGGCTATGAGGCGCTGTGGCAGCCGGGAACAGACCATGCGGCTATTGCCACGGAAGTGAAGGTGATCGATAAACTGCGGTCCGAAGGCATTGACAAGCAGGATCTGGGGCGTGACGGGTTCCTGGAGAAATGCTGGGAGTGGCGCGAGGAGTACGGCACAAGGATTGTGAACCAGCTGCATAAGCTGGGGTCCTCCGCGGATTGGGACAGAGAGCGTTTTACCATGGATGAGGGCTGCTCCAACGCAGTTATGGAAGTATTTGTAAAATTATATGAAAAAGGATATATTTATAAAGGCTCCCGCATTATCAACTGGTGTCCGGTGTGCCAGACGTCCATCTCGGATGCTGAGGTAGAGCATCAGGAGCAGGACGGTTTCTTCTGGCATATCAACTATCCGGTGGTGGGAGAGCCCGGACGGTTTGTGGAGATCGCTACCACACGCCCGGAGACCATGCTGGGCGATACTGCGGTTGCGGTGAACCCGGATGACGACCGTTATAAAGACCTTGTGGGCAAAATGCTGAAGCTGCCCCTGACCGACCGGGAGATTCCGGTGGTTGCGGATTCCTATGTGGATATGGAGTTTGGCACCGGCTGCGTGAAGATCACCCCGGCCCATGACCCCAATGACTTTGAGGTGGGCAAACGCCATAACCTGGAAGAGATCGTGATCTTAAATGACGACGCCACAGTGAGCGCCAAAGGCCCGTACCTGGGGATGGAGCGCTACGAGGCCAGGAAGGCCATGGTGGAGGATCTAAAGGCCCAGGGGCTGCTGGTTAAGGTGGTTCCCCATTCCCATAATGTAGGCACCCACGACCGCTGCAAGACCACGGTAGAGCCCATGGTGAAGCAGCAGTGGTTTGTGAAGATGGATGAGATGGCAAAGCCTGCCATTGAAGCTTTAAAGAGCGGGGAACTGAAGTTCGTTCCCGAGAGCTTTGGAAAGACATATCTGCACTGGCTGGAGAATATCCGCGACTGGTGCATATCCAGACAGCTGTGGTGGGGACATAGGATTCCTGCGTATTACTGTGATGAGTGCGGCGAGATCGTGGTTTCCAGGACCATGCCTGAGAAATGCCCCAAGTGCGGCTGCACCCACTTGAAGCAGGATGAGGATACACTGGATACCTGGTTCTCCTCAGCCCTGTGGCCCTTCTCCACATTGGGATGGCCCGAGAAAACAGAGGATCTGGATTATTTCTACCCCACGGATGTTCTGGTGACCGGATACGATATTATCTTCTTCTGGGTTATCCGCATGGTGTTCTCGGGATATGAGCAGACTGGGAAACGCCCCTTCCACACAGTGCTGATCCATGGCCTGGTGAGAGATTCCCAGGGCCGCAAGATGAGCAAATCCCTGGGCAATGGCATCGATCCTCTGGAGGTTATCGACAAGTACGGCGCGGATGCCCTGCGCATGACGCTGATCACGGGAAATGCACCTGGCAATGATATGCGTTTTTACTGGGAGAGGGTGGAGAACAGCCGCAACTTTGCCAACAAGGTATGGAACGCGTCCCGGTTTATTATGATGAACATGCAGAAAGCTCCCCTGGAGGCGGAGGCCGGCGGCATTTCCACAGACAAGCTGACCATGGCGGACCGCTGGATTCTCTCCAAGGTCAACACCCTGGCTGCGGATGTGACGGAGAATCTGGATAAATATGAGCTGGGAATCGCCCTTCAGAAGGTTTATGACTTTATTTGGGAAGAATTTTGCGATTGGTATATTGAAATGGTTAAGCCCAGGCTGTACAATGAAGAGGACACCACAAAGGCTGCTGCCATCTGGACACTGAAGACCGTGCTGATCCAGGCGCTGAAGCTGCTGCACCCCTTCATGCCGTTTATCACTGAGGAAATCTTCTGCAACCTTCAGGAGGAGGAGCAGACAGTTATGATCTCCAAATGGCCGGAATACCAGGAGCAGTGGAGCTTTAAGGCTGAGGAGAAGGCTACGGAGACCATCAAGGAAGCAGTGCGGGCGATCCGCAATGTGCGCACTTCCATGAACGTGCCGCCCAGCAAGAAGGCTACCGTGTATGTGGTATCAGAAGATGAAGAACTGTTATCTGTTTTTGAACACAGCAGAAGCTTTTTTGCCACTCTGGGCTATGCCGGTGAGGTAGTAATCCAGAAGGGCAAGGAGGGCATCGCCTCCGACGCAGTCTCCGCGGTGATTCCAAAAGCGGCCATCTATATGCCGTTTGCGGACCTGGTGGATATTGAGAAGGAGATCGAACGTCTGAAGGGCGAAGAGAAACGTCTGGCAGGGGAACTTGCACGCAGCAACGGGATGCTGAACAATGAGAAATTCATCAGCAGGGCGCCCCAGGATAAGATTGACGCTGAGCGCGCCAAGATGGAGAATTACGCCCAGATGATGGAACAGGTTAAAGCCAGACTGGCCCAGCTGTTAAAATGATAAAACAGGCTGCTCCAAACCATAAAAGGGGGAAGACTGCATATGAACCAAATATCAGAAGAACGTCCGGTGATCCGGGTCTCAACTTTAGGAGGCTTCTCCCTTACCATGGGGGAGAAGTCCCTTGGTGATGATGAAAACCGCTCCAGAAAGGCCTGGAGCCTTCTGAGCTATCTGATTATAAACAGGAAGAAGGAGAACAGCATTGGGGACCTGTTCGGCGCTGTGTGGCCGGAGGAGATCCAGGACAACCCATACGGGGCGCTTAAGACCCTGGTGTTCCGCATCCGGAAGATGCTGGCCACAGCCGGTTTCCCGGCACAGCAGCTGGTTGTGAACCGCAACGGGACCTATTCCTGGAGCGAGGATGCCTGCAGCTGCCTTGTGGATGTGGACCGTTTCGGGGAACTGTGCAGCATTGTGCTGGACCCGGAGCGCAAGATGGCGGACTGTCTGGAGTATGCGATGGAGGCGGTAGGGCTGTACAAAGGGGATTTCCTGCCCAAGGCTTCCGATGAATCCTGGGTGATACCCATCAGCAGCCATTACCACACATTGTATCAGAGAGTGGTATGCCGTACCGCAGAGTACCTGATAGGAGTAAAACGCTTCAAGGACGCCATAGAGCTGTGCCAAAAGGCTATTTTGATCGACCGGTATGAGGAGAGCTTTTATTACCATCTGATTTACGCGTCCCACCTGGACGGGCAGCAGGAGCAGGCAGTGAAGCTGTATCAGGATACCACGGAGCTGTTTTACCGTGAGCGCCTGATGACGCCCTCGGAGAATTTCAAGGAGCTGTACCGGATTGTCAGCCGGAAGGAGCGGCCGGCCCTGGCCAAGCTGGATGCCATCCACGCCGAATTAAATGACTCGGACCTTGGCCAGAGCGGGGCATATCTGTGTGAATACTCCGTATTCAAACGCCTGTTCCAAATCGAGCAGAGAGGCGTGGAGCGCAGCGGGGATTCCATTTACCTGTGTCTGATTACGGTCAGCGACCGCCGCGGGCGGACCTTAAAGCCGGAGATCCAGGCCAGGGCCATGGAGCGCCTGAAACAGTCCATCAAGGATTCGCTGCGTTCCAGCGATGCCTTTGCCAGGTACAGTGTCAGCCAGTACATCCTTCTGCTTCCCACCACTACATATGAGAACGGGGAGCGGGCCATGCGCAGGGTGCTGTCCGGTTTTAACCGGAATTACGTGCGCAAGGATGTGGCTGTGAACTACAGCTTAAGCCCGGTTCTGCCGGGCTAGAGCGCGTCTTATAATTGCTTTCCGCCAGATGTGCGTTACATTTTGCGGAAAGTATCCGGCCAAGGCCGGGGAGATTAGCGGGAGTAGAAATGAGGACAACATGAAACTGAAGAATTCGCTGCTGTTACTGCTGACCGCCACCATCTGGGGCGTGGCATTTGTGGCCCAGAGCGCGGGTATGGACTATGTGGGTCCTTATACCTTTAACTTTGCCAGATGTATCATCGGGGGGCTGGTCTTGATCCCGCTGATTTTTGTGATGGACAAGGGCAGGTCAGCAGAACCAAAAAGAGAAAAAGAGAATACCAAGCTGCTTGCAGCAGGAGGCATATGCTGCGGCGTGGCCCTGTGCCTGGCTTCCAATTTCCAGCAGTTTGGTATCCAGTATACAACTGTTGGGAAGGCAGGTTTTATCACTGCCTGCTATATTGTGATAGTGCCCATCCTGGGCTTGTTTTTCGGGAAGAAATGCAGCCCCTTAATATGGGTGGCTGTTATTTTGTCTGTAGTGGGACTTTACAGGCTGTGCATGACAGGCGGCGGGGAGGGAATCAACCGGGGCGACCTGCTGGTTCTGGTCTGCGCGTTCCTGTTTTCCATCCACATTCTGGTGATTGACTATTTTTCGCCCATGGTGGACGGAGTCAAGATGTCCTGCATACAGTTTTTTGTCAGCGGCCTGCTCTCAGGCATCGCCATGCTGATCTGGGAGAAGCCGGATTTTGGCCAGCTTCTGGCTGCCTGGGCGCCTGTGCTCTACGCAGGCGTCATGTCCTGCGGAGTGGGCTATACGCTGCAGATTGTGGGACAGAAGGGCGTAAACCCCACAGTTGCCTCCCTGATTCTCAGCCTGGAGTCCTGTATCTCCGTGGTGGCCGGCTGGGCAATCCTGGGCCAGAAGATGGATGGGCAGCAGATTCAGGGCTGTGTGATCATGTTTGCGGCCATTATCCTGGCGCAGATTCCTGTGAAAGCAAGGGGGCGCAGCGCTGTTGCGGAGTAGCGGGAGATTCGCTCCGCTCGGCGGATAGCTGGAAAGTCCCCCTCGCTCCGCTCAGCGGATAATAAGAAAGTCCCCTTCGCTCCGCTCAGCGGATAATTGTCGAAGCATGTCGGGAATATCCGGTTGCGCGGCGGTGAAAATTAGGGTAATATGATAAGGGTCTGTTGTACAGACTGGAAAGACAGGTAGATTTATGATGGAAGAGGAAAGTCCCCCTCGCTCCGCTCGGCGGATTGACGTGGAAAGTCCCCCTCGCTCCGCTCCGCGGACCGACGCAGAGGAATATCTGCAAAAGATTCCGATGTGGACCAGAAAAAAGAACTCGCTGGAAGATGTGCGCGCATTTCTGGAAGCCCTGGGCAATCCGGACCGTGACCTGAGAGCCATACACGTGGCCGGGACCAACGGTAAAGGCTCCGTATGCGCCTTTCTCACCTCTGCGCTGGGACAGGCAGGGTACAGGACGGGTACTTTTGTGTCTCCCCATTTAAAAGAGGTTGGGGAGCGTTTCCTCATAGATGGCGTGATGGCGGACCGGGCGTGTTTCCGGAAGAGCTTTGACGCGGTATATGAGGTGAGCCTGAAGCTGGTGGACGCAGGTTACTGCCATCCCTCCTATTTTGAATTTTTGTTTTATATGGCCATGGTAATGTTCCGGGATCAGAAGGTGGAGGCCGCTGTGTTGGAGACAGGCATGGGAGGCCGCCTGGATACAACCAATGTGATCGAGCACCCCATTATCACGGTGATCACCTCCATTGGCCTGGACCATACCCAGTATTTGGGAGATACCATACCGAAGATCGCTTCCGAGAAGGCGGGGATTATTAAACATAAGGTTCCCGTGGTGTACGATGGGGGACAGCCTCTGGCCTCGGCAGTGATTGAAGAATATGCCAAACACATGGAGTCCCCATGTTATCCGGTCCTTGGAGAAGCATTTGACCTCAGGGAACAGGCAGGAGGAATAATGAAAGATCCCTCCGCTCCATTCAGCGGAGCGGTTCAGAATGGTTTCTGGGGGACAGCGCCCATGCTGGACGGCAGGCGGATGGAACTGTACGTGCCCTTTGAGGCCGGCTACCAGGCTGCCAATGCGCTGCTGGCCGTGCGGACCCTGGAGCTATTAAATGGCCTTGGAATGAAGGTCACAGAGGATCAGATCAGGGAGGGAATCGCCGCAGCCAGATGGCCGGGGCGGATGGAGCAGGCCGCGCCGGGAGTATACCTGGACGGAGCCCACAACCCTGATGGGATTCATGCATTTAAAACAGCGGTGCAGGAGATCTGCGCCAGAAGAAATAAACGCCCCAGCCTGCTTTTTGCCGTGGTGTCGGACAAGGCGTACTGCGCCATGGTGGAAGATCTGTGCAGCGGCATGGACTGGACCGCGGTGGGCGTGGTCCGAATCCAAAGCCAGCGGGGGCTGGAGACAGAAGGCCCGGCCCAGGAATTCAGGACTCACGGGGATTGGCCGGTGACCGAGTACAGCAATACAGAGACAGCATTAAATGATATGATGGAAAACGGGCGGGACGGCCTGCTGTTCTGCGCAGGTTCCCTGTATCTTATTGGAGAGCTTAAGGGTGTTTTAGAAGACAGATGAGCGAAAAGGAGCCTAGATACATGATTAATTTTGAAGAAGAGATCGAGCGATTCAAGCCCAGCCTGGATGTGGAAAATGTGGAGGACGCCATTGTCAAAAGCGATCTTACGGATATGACGGACATCATGATGGAACTGATCAAGACAAGGAATGACAACAAGTAGGCGGTGACTATGGATTATCAGAGAAAAAACGCCCAGATTGCCAACAGCTATTACAATCTGGGCCTTGAGAAAGCCAGGATGCGGGATCTGTCCGGAGCGGCCCATTCCCTGAAGGACAGCCTGCATTTTAATAAATATCAGACAGATGCCAGGAATCTGCTGGGCCTGATCTATTACGAGAGCGGGGAAGTGGCCGATGCCCTGGTACAATGGGTGATCAGCCTGAACCTGCAGCCGGAGAATAACCTGGCGGACCACTATCTGGACGAGATCCAGCGTAAGCCGGGTCAGCTGGAGGTGGAGAGCCAGAATGTAAAGACCTTCAACCAGGCCCTGTGGCATGCCCAGAACGGCAGCGACGACCTGGCAATCCTGCAGCTGGCCAGAGTGGTGGAGGCAAGACCCCACTTTGTGAAGGCCCATCTGCTGCTGGCGCTGCTGTATATGGGCAGAGAAGATTACAACAAGGCCGGGCGTTCACTCTATAAGATCCTGCAGATCGACAAGAGCAACCCCAAGGCCCTGTATTACATGTCCATCGTGAAGCAGAATACCGGCAGGGCGGAGGCGGAGAAAAAGCGGATGAACAAGGCATTTTCCCACCGCCAGATGCAGGATGACGACATTATTCTGCCTCCTACCTATAAGGAGAACACAGGACTGGCAACGGTTCTGCACATTATCATCGGTCTGGTCATCGGCCTTGCGGCATTTTACTTCCTGCTGCTTCCGGCCAAGGCCAAGGCGCTGAACAATGCGCACAACCAGGAGATTATCACATACAGCCAGAAGCTCAACAATGCCAACCAGCAGTACAAGGTGCTGAAGAATGACTTCGACACCCTGACAGCGGATGCAGCCCAGGTACAGGCCAGGCTGGACGAGCTGGTCAACGGCAACACCAGCGTCATGGTACAGTACCAGGCTCTGATCGGAATCCTGCAGTCCTATAGGACCGGGGATATGATCACTGCGGCAAAATCCTTTGCGGACACGGATTTCTCGCTGATTACCGACGAGGGCATCCAGGCCATTATCTCCAATATCAGGGAAGATATGACGGCCAATGTTTACGGGGTGTTAGTGACCCGGGGAACCCAGCTCTGGAACGCAGGTGATACGGCCCAGGCCATGGAGTATTACCAGGCCAGCTTAAAGATCAAGCCGGACAACCCTGAAG
>URUZ01000189.1 GCA_900551225.1 uncultured Clostridium sp. | reverse complement strand
GCAGAAGGGGGGAAACTCCCGGCCTGTCCGACAACCTTTCAGCCGGGCGGCATTTATTAAAAACCATCCGTTTTACTATAAGTAAATTCAATGAATATTTCCCAGAGATTTGGTTTGACAACCCATTGAAAATTTGTTAGTATTAGATACTAATAAGAAGCATAAAACCCGTTAACTGAAAGTGTGAAATCTCCCGTTTCACACTTTTAATATAATCAAACACGCAGAAAGAGAGGATTTTCCCATGGGTACAATTATCGGCGAAGGCATTACTTTTGATGATGTGCTTTTGGTACCGTCCTATTCGGAGGTAATTCCGAATCAGGTTGACCTGACCACGTATCTGACGAAAACAATTAAACTGAATATCCCACTGATGAGCGCCGGTATGGACACGGTGACAGAGCACCGCATGGCGATTGCCATGGCCAGACAGGGCGGCATCGGAGTCATTCACAAGAACATGTCCATTGAGGAGCAGGCCGAGGAAGTGGACCGTGTTAAACGGTCTGAGAACGGCGTTATCACTGATCCGTTTTTCCTGTCCCCTGAGCACACATTAAAGGACGCCAATGATCTGATGTCCAAGTTCCGCATCTCCGGTGTACCGATCACCGAGGGGAAGAAGCTGGTTGGTATCATCACCAACCGGGACCTTAAGTTCGAGGAGGATTTCGACCGCCCCATCAAGGACTGCATGACCACCAAGAACCTGGTGACGGCGAAAGAGGGTGTTACATTGAAGGAGGCCAAGGCAGTTCTGGCCAAGGCGAGAGTAGAGAAGCTTCCCATTGTGGATGACGACTTCAATCTGAAGGGCCTCATCACAATCAAGGATATTGAGAAGCAGATCAAGTACCCGTTGTCCGCTAAGGACGCACAGGGACGCCTTCTTTGCGGCGCAGGCGTGGGAATCACCGCCAATGTGCTGGAGCGTGTGGAGGCCCTTGTAAATGCTAAGGTTGACGTGATCGTGCTGGATTCCGCCCACGGCCATTCTGCCAATGTGGTCCGCTGCGTAAAGCTGATCAAAGAGGCATTTCCTGATGTACAGGTTGTGGCCGGCAATGTGGCCACAGGCGAAGCTACGAGAGACCTGATTGAGGCCGGAGCAGACGCCATCAAGGTAGGCATCGGACCTGGTTCCATCTGCACCACCCGCGTGGTTGCCGGAATCGGCGTTCCCCAGATCAGCGCTGTGATGAGCTGCTATGCGGTGGCCAAGGAGTACGGCATTCCGATTATCGCAGACGGCGGCATCAAGTATTCCGGCGATGTGACCAAGGCGATTGCAGCCGGCGGCAGTGTGTGTATGATGGGAAGTATCTTCGCAGGCTGTGACGAGAGCCCGGGTACTTTTGAGCTGTACCAGGGACGTAAGTATAAGGTATACCGCGGCATGGGTTCCATCGCTGCCATGGAGAACGGAAGCAAGGACCGTTATTTCCAGTCCGACGCCAAGAAGCTGGTGCCGGAGGGCGTGGAAGGCCGCGTGGCATATAAAGGATTGGTTGAGGACACCGTGTTCCAGCTCCTTGGCGGGCTTCGTTCCGGAATGGGCTACTGCGGAGCGCAGGACATCCCCACCCTGCAGGAGACTGGAAGATTCATGAAGATTTCCGCGGCTTCCTTAAAAGAGAGCCATCCTCATGATATCCACATCACCAAAGAGGCTCCTAACTATTCAATTGAAGAATAAGCAGTTATTTATGAAAGCCCGCTGATTTACCGGCGGGCTTTTTGTTATTGTATGCGCTGAAACATTTGCGGAACGCGTGACACACCGCTGCGGGCGGGAAAGGATCTGAAGATGAAGCTGACAACGCTGTGCTATATAGAAAATGAGGGGTCTTACCTGATGCTGCACCGGGTAAGCAAAAAGAATGATGTGAATCACGACAAATGGATTGGTGTGGGCGGACATTTTGAGGCGGGAGAGAGCCCGGAGGAATGTGTGCTGCGGGAGGTGAAGGAGGAGACCGGGCTGACGCTGACCTCCTACCGTTTCCGCGGGATCATCACATTCTCCTCAGAAGGCTGGGAGGACGAGTACATTTGTCTGTTTACGGCGGACAGATATGAGGGAGAAGTGACCGCCTGCAATGAGGGGATGCTGGAGTGGGTGGACAAGGGGGCTGTGCTGGATCTGAATCTGTGGGAAGGAGACAAGATATTTTTCCGCCTGCTGAATGAGAACCGGCCCTTTTTCTCTCTGAAGCTTTCCTACGCGGGGGACAGGCTGTGCTGTGCCTGCCTGGACGGGGAGGAATTGGAGCTGTTTGACGTGCTGGACCAGGAGGGGAACCCCACGGGCGTGGTGCGGGACCGCACTCTGGTTCACAGAAACGGAGATCCTCACAGAACTTCTCACGTCTGGATTGTGCGGGAGAATGACAGAAGCGGCTGGGATCTGCTGCTGCAGAAGCGGAGCAGAGACAAGGATTCCTACCCTGGCTGTTACGACATTTCTTCTGCGGGCCATGTGAGGGCCGGAGATGAGTTCCTCCCCTCCGCTGTCCGGGAGCTGGAGGAGGAGCTGGGAATTCGTGCTGAGGCCGGGGATCTGGAATATGCCGGTCCCCACTCCGTATATATGGAAGATATGTTCTACGGGGAAATGTTTCGGAACTATGAGGTGAGCAATGTGTACCTCTACAGGAAGCCGATTTGCGCTGAGACCCTGAAGCTTCAGGAGGAGGAAGTGGAGAGTGTCATGTGGATGGACTTTGCAGCGTGCAAAGAGGCGGTGGAGAGGGGGACTATCCCCAGCTGCATCAACCTGGATGAACTGAAAATGCTGGAACGCGCTTTGTTCAGGGAGGGGGAGACGTTCAACAAAAATTAAGTTTTTTGACAGAAAATGGAGGTGTTTCCAAATTGGATGCTGTGGTATAATGTGAATACGTCCGATTAGAGATCAGGAGAATACAGATCATGAAACATTTTAAATATAAGCTGCTTTTGAGTACATGTCTGAGTGCGGCGCTGGCCTTGGGTCCTGCGGCGTATACATATGGAGACACGGTGATTACGCCTTTGGAGGAGAGTTCCGTGGCACATCTGGGGGAGGAGGGGAACAGTTCCTCCGGCCAGAATGGCCCCTCCGGGCAGAACAGTCCCTCCGGCCAGAACAGCCCTTCGGGGCAAAACAGTCCTTCGGGGCAGAACAGTCCCTCCGGGCAGAACAGTCCCTCCGGCCAGAACAGCCCTTCGGGGCAAAACAGTCCCTCCGGCCAGAATAGTCCCTCGGGTCAGAACAGCCCTGCCGGTTCCACCGACCCTAACAGTTCCGCGGGGACCCAGGGACCTGCGTCTGCAGCACCTTCACCAAGCCAGCCAGGGACGCAGAATAATGCGCCTGTTCAGGAGAGCCAGGGTTCCGGGCAGACAGAGAACCAGGTGCCGGAGCCGGTGATAGCCGCTGAGGGCGCGGTGCTGCTGGACGCTTCCACAGGCAAGGTACTCTTCGGAAAGAATGCGGAGACTAAATACTATCCTGCCAGCATTACTAAGCTGATGACGGCCCTTCTGGTGGCGGAGAACTGTGGTCTGGATGACACCGTGACCTTCTCAGCCACAGCGACCACCAATCTGGAGGCGGGAGCCGTGTCCCTGAATATGGTGGAAGGGGACAAGCTGACTGTGCGCCAGAGCCTTTACGCCCTGCTGCTTAAATCAGCCAATGAGGTGGGCAACGCGCTGGCCGAGCATGTGGCCGGCAGCAACGCCAAGTTCGCGGACATGATGAATGCCAAGGCAGCGGCACTGGGGTGCACCAATACCCATTTTACCAATCCCCATGGACTCAATGACACCAACCACTATACAACGCCTCATGACATGGCTCTGATCGCCAGGGCGGCATTTGAGAACGCTACGGTGCGGACCGTTGCTTCCACCACCTCCTACGACCTGCCTGCCACGAAGAAAAATGGGGCCAGAACCATTTCCATGGGGCATAAGATGCTCTACTCCAATGATTCCAGGTACTATCCGGGAATCATCGGCGGAAAGACCGGGTATACCTCCAAGGCGGGCAATACCCTGGTAACTGCGGTGGAGAAGGACGGCGTGCGGCTGATAGCAGTGGTGATGAAGAGTAAATCCACCCACTATACGGACACCAAGGCGCTTCTGGACTATGGTTTCCAGGTGGTGAAGCAGCAGTCCTCCGGCCAGACGGATGGAAACAGCCAGTCAGGCGGCCCCGGGACCTCCACAGCGGGTTGGAAACAGGATCAGAACGGCTGGTACTACGTCCAGTCTAACGGCACCCGGGCAGCCACCCAGTGGCTCACCCTGGACGGCCAGGACTACTGGTTTGATGCCAACGCCTACATGGCCCATGGCTGGCGGGAGTTCGACAACGGCGCATGGTACTATTTCCGCTCCAGCGGTGCCATGGCGAAGAACTATTGGGCTGAGAGCAATGGGAAATGGTTCTACCTGGGCAGTGATGGAGTGATGATGACCAATACGACCACGCCGGATGGATATAAGGTGGATGGGAATGGAGTATGGGTGCAGTAATATTTTATAATTAGTGAGAATAATGAAGGCGGCAGTTGGTTGAGAATCAGCTGCCACCTTTTTGTATTTTACATGCAGGTCCCCGGGGAGTGTCGGCTCTTCGGGGATTTTCTGCACGATGAGGTGCGGGTAGCCCTCAGTGGAATATATGACGCTAAAAATGGTAGACAAGGTACATCTGATTAGAAGGCTGATAACTTATATAGTAGGTTTAAATATTAAGAAAGGGTGGAGCAGATCATGATGTATTGGAAAAGGCTTGGGGCAGTGATCCTGTCCAGCTGTATGGTGTTGACAGCGGTGATACAGCCGGGAATTCCAGGATGTGTAATCACTGCCTATGGGCAGGAACAGGCGGCGGAACAAAATAGTAATGAAGATAAGGGCAGAGCGCTTGACAATACCAGTAAAAACGAGGCGGATTCAGAGGAAAGCGGAAATGCCAACCATAGCGGAGCTGATGATACCGGCAGCGCAGGCAGCGGTAATGAGTCGGAGGTGACGGGCGGCAGCAGTCAAGGTCTGGCTGGTGAAACCGGGGATGTGAGTGATGGAAAATTAACCGAATCCAACGGCGGGGATGGTGAAAACGTGCCCACGGACTCTGAGAGCGGAAGTGGAGCAAACCAGACGGCAGAGCCAGGAAGCGGCAGTGGTGAGAACCAGACGGCAGAGCAGGAAAGCGGCAGTGATAAAGATCAAGCAACAGAGCCAGGAAGCAGCAGCGGTGAGAGCCAACCGGCAGAATCTGGAAGCAGCGGCGGAGAACTTCAACCGGGCGGATCTGGCAGTGGAGACGAAGAAAACCGGCCTACGGAATCAGGCAGCAGCGAAGTAACCCAGCCAATTGAATCCGGCAGTACAAGCGATGATAATGTCTCAGGAAGCTCAGCCGGCGTAACTGGGGAAAATCCCCAGGAATCCTCGGACATCACAGATACTGAAACAAAAGAGGAAGCCACAGAGACGGACAGTAGTGTGGAAGAAAGCCCAAACCAGCTTGAGACAGAGACTTCCGCCTCCCAGCCGGAGTCCCTTCCGGCAATTCCGGAGCAGGAAATGCAGGAGGAGATCACACTCATGAAGGAGACTGATGGATATCTGATTATACTTACGGCCAAAGCCGGTGTGCTGCCGGAGGACGCGCAGCTGATAGTCTCCGGCCTGGATGAAGAAGATGTAAAGATCAAAGACGCAGTGGGTCATGTGATGAAAGAATTATATCCCAGGCAGCAGGTGGTCCGCATAGCGGCATTTGATGTGGCGGTCCTGTCAGGCGGCGCGGAAATGGAGCTTCCGGAGGCTGTGACGCTTACAATCCAGCCCTTGAGCCAGGTGCTTTCTCTGGATGAGGAGGAAGATCTGTTACAGGAGTCCATTCAAACAGATGTATTTTATCTGGGTCATGATATGAAGTCTGCCAGGCAGCTTGCTTCCCAGACAACCGATGAGGGGATCTGTACAAGTATCAACCGCTGCACACCGGTCGTCCTTGTATACTCAGAGTATCAGGACGTTCCGGGCTGGATCTATGCAGGGGCGGATCAGACCGCAGCAGGGGCGCTTGAGGCACTCAGTGAGGAGGATATCCGCCAGGCGGACGGCAAAATCACGCTCTGCCTCACAGGCAATACCGCGGATGGTCCGGAGGTGTTTGTGCCTTCCGATAAGGGCATTGAACAGCTCACCATAACCGGTGAAAACGAAGCGGATTACAGGATTGGAGCCTCCGCCGCCGGTTCCACCGTATTTGCCAACGGAGTTCCTCTGGTCTATGAGCATGGCAGTATAAACAGCCTGTACGGAGGCGGCAAAAATGTTCAGGTGGAGAGTACAAGGCTGACCATCACAGAAGGACGGTTCCTGGAGGTGCCCAGCGCGCTGGAGGGAGTCATAGTGGGGGGAAGCCTGGCGGATGAGAACGGTGCAGATGTGTCCATTCCCGGCACATGCAGAATCACGATTGAAAGCAGCAGCGGCCTGGAAGTCAGCAATATCTATTGCGGCAGTGTGGTGGATGCAGCGGGGGTAAATGCCTTGATAGGAAAGACCTCTCTATTGGTGAAGGATTCTTCATTGGTGACCTGCATGGTAAGCGGAGGCTCTTTCGCATGGAACAGGGCGGATAATTCGGTGCTGGATGCGGGCGGGACCTACATGACATTTGAGGACAGCTATCTGAATGTTGGATATATGGATTTTACATTTTCCATATTTGGAGGCCATATCGGCAATGATGAGGTGGAAAACATCCGGCTGAACTGCGATTCCACCAATATTACTGTAAAGGACAGTACCATAGATGCCAATGGCTGGGGAGGCGGGGAAATCTTCGGCGGCAATTACCATACCAGCACCACCGGCCGAGATGTGGTGACTCTTGGCAGATCCATGATCCGCCTGGAGAATAGTAAGGTAAACGGTGTATTTGCCGGTGGCTATTACAATGACCAGTGCTTTGCTGAGACAGGGTCCACCAACATTTACGCCATCAACTGCCGGCTGGGGGAATCCAGCGCAGTCGATATCCCCATTCTCTGCGGCGGAGACATCTACCTATCGGATACAGATTATGGGAAAATGCCGGTGATCGGCAGTTCCGTCATCACTCTAAACGGTACGATCCAGGATCAGGCCAGTGTGTACGCAGAGGGAGTCTGCCAGATTGACGGAACCATGTCCTCCCTGTATCCCGGCAAGGCCAGCCTGTACCTGGATGATCAGGTCAGACAGCAGGTGGAAAGCCTTGATCTGGACAGCAGATGGACGGATGTAAACATTGTATTCCAGAGCGGAAAGACAGCAAAAATCACGGCGTATGACAGCTATGATGATCTGATAGAACGGATTCTTCAGGCTTCTGTGGTGGATGAAGTGAAGCCATCCACCGGCAGTATGGAAAACAAGGTGGCTCCGGAGAATATCAATACGCCTGTGCCTCCCCAGAACAGTTCCATTACCATGGAAGATGTGTCCCGGATGAAAGATACCGCGGTAGAAGATACAGTAAAAGCGCTGAAACAAAAGGCGGAAACCCAGACAGTCCCGGATCTGGCCAATGCACTGCAGCAGGTGCCTGGAGCTGTGGCTGGGGATCAGGTAAGCGCCTGCCTTAAGATGGACCTTCTGGGGGTGGAGTTAAGGTCCATACAGCTTGGAACAGAATGGGGGATTGTACCTCAAAAGCTGGTGCTGGAGGTGACGCCATATGTGAAGATCATCCGTGCAGATGCAGACGAGGTGACCCAGCCGGTGGATAATGCCCATCTCTCCGGCCAGAATATTGAATTTCAGGTAGGGGTTCCGGATTCCGTCAGTGCTCCGGCTGCAATCGTGGTGCACCATGCAGCAAACGGGGATGAAACACAGCAAGTGAACATTCAGCAGGATGAGCATGGTAAATTCATACGCATCCACGCAGCCAGTTTCAGTGAGTTTGAGATAACCTTTGTCTATGGGGAAGAACCGGCCCCTGATCCGCCGCAGCCGGTGGTACCCGGTCAGCATGAGCCGGTGGTAGGCAGCGGGGACGGAGAAGCAGTGACGGAAGGTCAGTGGATAAAGGATGAAAAGGGATGGTGGTACCGATATACCAATGGTACCTGGCCCAGCAGCCAGTGGGCCTATCTGTTCTATGGTAACAGCTACGCATGGTATTTCTTTGGTGAGGACGGCTATATGAAGGACGGCTGGATCTGCTGGGAGAACCAGTGGTATTACCTGAATACCGTTCCCGACGGCACAAGAGGCGCGCTTCTGACCAATACAATTACGCCGGATGGCTGTGTTGTGGGCGCGGACGGGGCGTGGGTGCAATAAAAGAAGTGATTTTACTAAAGTTAATCTTTACATCTGGAATATGTAAGAAATAAGAAAAGAAAATAGGCAGCAGACCTGTTATGATAAAAATAGTAAAATATGTGAATTCCGTTGTGGAGAGGAGGTCTCACCATGAAGAAAAGCGCAGTAACTATTTTGTTAACAGCAGGTTTGCTGTCTGCCATGCTGTCCGGCTGCCAGACGAGTGGAGAAACAGGCGCAGGGACGCTGGAGCATGTGTCGGAGCCGGTTATCAGTACAGAGGGGGAGATTAACAAGGAGGAAGATAGCACCCGTTTGAAAGGAACCGAAACTGAGGTCCCCAAAGTAGAGCAGGAGACGGAATCAGAAGAGGAAGAACAGATTTCCGCACTGCCGTACCAGTTTGCCAGTAAGTATGGAATCATTAAATCGATATATCCCATTTACGAACTGGATACTGTAATCGAATCTGAACTGCCCCAGAAAGAAAAGACCATCTATGTGACGTCTGCCATTTATCAAGAGAAGGAACTGCTTGTAAGCATGGTCATGCTGGACTATTCGGAAGCCAAGGAAAACCCGGCGGACAGTGAACCTTACAGCCAAAGATACCAGAACGAGCTTTGGAAGTCCGGCGAAGGTTTGTTCCTGACAGGACCAGGCATACCGGAAGATGGGCTTAAGCCCCAAGAGTCAGTGTATATGTCTGATCCCGCCTATTTTGAGGAATATGGACACATGCGATATATCATCGAAGCAATGTTTGCGCTTCCATCTGCCCCAGATCCTGAAGATCAGATCTCCGGTTATGCGCTCCGGCTTCTTGATTTTGAAGAGCCACAGGAATTTGACTTGAAGCGTGTGCCTGAATATGGGACTTTGGAAGAATTAGCGGCAGCGGAGCATGGAAGCATAGATACCCATGACGGCATCTCTATTATAAGCATGGGGGAAAAGGTAAAAGACGGGATTCTAGTGACCTGGTATTTATACAGGGAAGCGGGAGAGAGGACGCCCCTCATTGCTTATAAACCGCCGTATCAGGAGGTAGATTTGCCAACCATATCCAGTCAAGAAAAACAATATCTAATCAGGCAGGTAGCTGCTAATCCCTATTGGGACAATCTGGGACATTACCGGTTGTCAGATATAAAACGATATGGACGGCGTACCAGGTGCCTTTACGACGTTCCGCAAAATGAGCAGAATGCGTCTTTTCAGATGAATATTCCAGGAATCACTTTTTTGAATTATGAGGAATCCACGCCTGTCACGCTTCCTGTCCCCCAGGATTATGAAGAATTAAATGTAGATATCCCGTGGAAAGATGGTTCCGTGCGTATTCTCGGTATTACAAAGATGAAGGAGCCGCAGACAGTGGAGATAGAGGATGTGCAGGGGAAAGTTAAAACAATAGAGAGGCCGGCAGTATACATCGATGTGATGGCAGTGCATGAGGATAAGGATCTTGTATTAAGAGGCCTGATCTGCAAGAGGAAGTTAAGATATACCGGATGGGAGAATGAGCGGTATGATTTTGACGATAAGGGCAACCTTAGCGGTTTCCGGATCTTTTACGAAGAAGGCGACACAGAGGTAACGCTGAAATTCAATGGGGCGGCATTTTACTGGAACCAGCCCTATGTGATGCAGCTGCCATTGCCAGATTAGGAAATGATAGTTTTGAGTAAATGTGCACAATTAAATGGGATGATATCCTTGTTAAACTAAACAAAATTGATCAATATATTAAAAAACCGCTGACATTTTTTTCTTCACAATGGTAAAATAATGATGTAAGAAAAATATGGAGGTAACGATTATGAGAAGAATCATCAGC
>URUZ01000188.1 GCA_900551225.1 uncultured Clostridium sp. | reverse complement strand
TCAGCTGTGCGTCACACTTTGTGGGAGATTTGGCCCCGATGAAGGAGGCGTAGTGGGCTACGTTGACTGAATTGGGGGCAAATGCCGCAAAGCGGGGCATGCGACGCCCTAAGGGGGACCGGGCGAAGCCGGTGTATTCCTTATGGCAGATGGCGGAAATGAATTATCAAACACGCTCTAGTATAACATTTCCCGCCAGGGGATGTAAAGGCATTTCCAGATTCCGGGAGCACACAGCAGGCATCAAAGAGGCGCAGCCTGGCATGTCCCCCTCCCTGTTCCTGATTGTATGCGGAGAAGCTACCCTGGGAGCGTACCGGCGCGATTATTCCAGAACCATCTGCGAGAAATCAACCTCTAAATCCGGAAATATCCCCACCGTAATTGTGTCCCCAAAGGTGTAGTCCCTAACCTTACCTCCAGTAAAATCATAGACCATCACACGCTCTCTCTCCGGGTCCACGATCCAATATTCCCGTACACCTGCATTCTGATACCTGGTCAGCTTCAGCAGGTAGTCGCGGCTGCGGGTGCTGGGCGATACGATTTCAACCACCATATCCGGCGCCCCGTGGCAGCCCTTTTCATCCAGCTTGCCCGGATCACAGACAATGACCAGATCGGGTTCCAGGTAAGTTCTGTTGTCCTTGTTGAGGTAGACTGCAAATGGGGCCGGGTATACCTTGCAGGCCCCTTTTTTGCCTTTCACATGCATATAAAACGCCGTACAGAGCATACCCACTAATTCCTGATGTCTCCTGCTGGGAGTAGCCATATAATACAGCTGCCCGTCCAGCAGTTCCACGCGCACATCCTCCGGCAGCCCTTCTATCTCCTCCGCCGTGTGCATTTTCTCCTGTGCCAGTTCCATATTTTTCCTTATAGCCTCTTCCTCTCCCATATAAACAGGCATCTGTATCCCTCCGTTCCATTAAAATGCTTACATTAAGTATACCCAATGCCTGAATGTATGTCTAACCTTTCTTTTCAGCAGCCATATTTCCCATCATTTTACATACAACCACCACCTGTCTTAAGTTATCACCACTTCTCTGGAATCGTTGACGAACCGTCTTGAACCTGGCAGGAAAGCCATATTTGTTCTTAATCAGAACAGATACCCCAATTCTATCATACCCCCGCCCATATAGCAATGCCAAATCCCTAGCAAAAACGCCGCAAAAAACAGGCCCGGGCAGCTACATTCCAGCCGCCCAGGCCTGTTCCAAAACAATTCTATTCAATCACCAGCTCCACCGGACAATGGTCGGACCCCAGCACCTCGGTGTGGATATCCGCGCTCACCAGCCTGTCCTTCAAGCCCTCAGACACGCAGAAGTAGTCGATTCGCCACCCTGCGTTCTTCGCTCTTGCGCTGAAGCGGTAGGACCACCAGGAATAGATCTCCGTGCGGTCGGGGTAAAACCAGCGGAAGGTATCAATGAATCCCGCTGCCAGCAGATCCGTGAATTTCCCGCGCTCCTCATCGGAGAAGCCGGCATTTTTCCGGTTGCTCTTGGGGTTCTTCAGGTCGATTTCCTGGTGGGCCACATTCAGGTCCCCGCAGAAGATCACCGGCTTATTCTCCTCCAGCTTCTTTAAATGAGCCAGGAAAGCCTCCTCCCACGTCATCCTGTAGTCCAGCCTGGCCAGGCCGTCCTGGGAATTGGGGGTGTAACAGGTAACCACATAGTAATCCTCAAATTCTGCGGAGATCACCCTCCCCTCCTGGTCATGCTCCTCGATGCCCAGTCCGTACATAACGCTCAAAGGCTCTTCCCTGGTGAACATGGCTGTTCCGGAATACCCCTTCTTTTTGGCATAGTTCCAATACTGGTGGTAGCCCGGAAGGTCCAGTTCGATCTGCCCCTCCTGCAGTTTACTCTCCTGGATACAGAATACATCCGCAGCCGCTTCATTAAAATACTCCTGGAATCCCTTGCCAACACAGGCCCGAAGCCCGTTTACATTCCATGATATTAATTTCTTCATTCAGTATTCCTCTTGCTAAATTCATTAATCGTCTTCCGCTTCGCTCTCGGTCACGGTAAATGTAAATCTCTTACGCGCCATCTCATCGCTGTCAAGGTACTCATCATAGGTGGAGATCTTGTCAATCAGTTTGCCGCCAATGATCTCCATGATGCGGTTGGCAGTGGTCTGTACAATCTGATGGTCACGGGAGGAGAAGATCAGCACCCCCGGGAACTTGATCATTCCCTTGTTCAGCGCGTCAATGGACTCCATGTCCAGATGATCCGTAGGCTCATCCAGCAGAAGCACATTGGAGCCGGAGATCATCATCTTGGACAGCATGCAGCGCACCTTCTCGCCTCCGGACAGGATCTTTACCTTCTTCACGCCGTCCTCGCCCGCGAACAGCATACGGCCCAGGAATCCACGCACATAGGTCACGTCCTTCTCCGGTGAATACTGGGTCAGCCAGTCTACGATGGTGTCATCGTTGTCGAACTCCGCACTGTTGTCCTTGGGGAAATACGCCTGGCTGGTGGTCAGTCCCCACTTGTAGGTGCCCTCATCCGGCTCCATTTCACCAGAGAGAATCTTGAAGAGAACGGTTTTAGCCCTCTCATTAGGTCCTACCAGAGCCACTTTGTCCTCACGGTTCAGGATAAAGGATATATCGTCCAGCACCTTCTCGCCGTCAATGGTCTTGCTCATATGTTCAACCGTCAGAACCTCGTTGCCGATCTCACGGGCAGGACGGAAATCAATGTAGGGGTATTTACGGCTGGAGGGACGGATGTCGTCCAGCTCAATCTTCTCCAGAGCCTTCTTACGGGAGGTAGCCTGCTTGGACTTGGAAGCATTAGCCGAGAAACGCTGGATGAATTCCTGCAGCTCCTTGATCTTCTCCTCTTTCTTTCTGTTGGCATCCTTCATCTGCTTTACGATCAGCTGGCTGGACTCCACCCAGAAGTCGTAGTTGCCGGCGTACAGCTGGATCTTGCCGTAGTCAATGTCCGCGATCTGCGTACATACCTTGTTCAGGAAATAACGGTCATGGGATACCACGATCACCGTATTCTCAAAGTTGATCAAAAACTCCTCAAGCCACGCAATGGCATCCAGATCCAGATGGTTGGTAGGCTCATCCAGCAGCAGGATGTCCGGGTTGCCGAACAGCGCCTGGGCCAGCAGCACCTTTACCTTCTGGGAACCCAGCAGCGTGCCCATCTGGGCATAATGGAGTTCCGTCTCAATGCCAAGGCCGTTTAACAGGCTCTCTGCATCAGACTCTGCCTCCCAGCCGTTCATGGTGGCGAACTCACCCTCCAGATCAGCGGCCTTGACGCCGTCCTCCTCAGTGAAGTCCTCCTTCATGTAGATGGCATCCTTCTCCTTCATGATCTCGTACAGTCTGGCATTCCCCATGATCACGGTGTCCAAAACAGTGTACTCATCATATTTAAAGTGGTCCTGCTGCAGGAATGAAAGTCTCTGTCCCGGAGTAATCACAATATCGCCGCTGGTAGGGTCCAGCTGCCCGGACAGGATTCTCAAAAATGTAGACTTGCCGGCTCCATTGGCGCCGATCAGGCCGTAGCAGTTGCCCTCGGTAAACTTAATGTTCACTTCTTCAAACAATGCTTTTTTCCCTAAACGCAGGGAAATGTTGCTTGCACTTATCATAATACTTACCTTTCCTTTATCTATCTCTTTTTCAATCTGTTTCCTGTGCCTCAAAAAAGGGGTCTTATCGGCCCCTCTTCTCGTTCAATATCAGATTGTACAGGGAAAATGCTGAATTTGCAAGGGTTTTTCCAAATTTTCTGCCCTTATTTCCCTTTCCTCACTTCGATGGGGAAATTGGTCCCCTCAGAAGTCACATATGCCACCATAATCCGGTCGCCGCTGTCCTTTGTGAGCGCGCCTTCCTCCATGGGACAGTTGTCCTTAAGCAGGCTCAATTCCCGGTTGTCATCGGTCTTTAGAGTGAAACTGCTCATGGCGTTGAACACCGTGGTTCCGGTCTCCTGGTAGATGGTCCACTCCTCCTGCTCGGGCAGTGCGATCACCATCTGGATATCCTGGATCTGGCCCACAGGCTTGCCGATATAGGCAATGGCAATCTGCACGTCCTTCTTGATCTCAACCTCCACATCACGGATGTCCGCCTGCTTGATATCATAATCCTTGCCGTCGTCCGCCTGCAGGGTGAACACAGAACCATCCTCCGCAGCCTTCACCACCGTTCCCTGCAGCATGTGATACCGGTCCTTCAGATCCACTGCCTGGCCGCTGGCCTCTGTGCCGGCAGGCGCTGTTGTCTCAGGCGTTGCCGTTGTTTCGGGTACCGTGGTCTCCACAGTTGCAGCCGGTGTCTCCACCGCCGGCTTCCTGGCGCAGCCGGATGCCAATGCAGCCGTCATCAGAACGGCTGCAGCAGTTATAATCCATGAACTTCTCTTCATCGTTCAATTCCTCCATTTCAAAAAATACGGTTTCTACTCATGAAGCTTACCATTAAGTCTCCCAAAAAACAAGGAAATTTCCCTTAAAGCTTTATGAAGGAATATTCCCGGCAGAAACCGCAGATATAACAGCAGGATCAGCCGGGCAGCTCTGGGTGACAGGTCCATACCAAAAAACTCCTTTTTGTTTTTAGTATGTCCATTTCTGCCTCATATAATCTGATTGATTGTCTGTCCCTTTTTCTCCGTCACGTACGTAAATGACGTATACTGGGGCAGATGGTAGGACAGCGTGTACTCAATCAGCAGTCCCTGCCTGTCATAAGCCAGGTATTTGACGGCAAACACCTTCTTCTCCGGCGGATTGTCCAGCAGCTGGGCATACTCTGCAGGCGGCAGGTCGATTCTCAGATAGGACTCCACCTCTTTCGGATACCTGTCCTTGGTGTCCATATAGTCATACAGGGACCCTTCTGCAAAATCATACCGCTCCGCGTCCCAGAATATCTCACTCGGTATATAGGTTTTCTGGACTGCATAGGGCCTGTCGTTGATCTTGGACAAACGGAGCATCACGAAGCAGTGGCTGCTGTAGGGGAATTTCTCCAGCATTCCCCCCTCTGTTGGCAGCTTCTCGAAGGAGATCACATCTCTGGAGGACTTATAGCCCCGCTGACGGATACCGCTGCTGAGGCTGATCACTGCCCCTGAGCCTGCTCCGATCTCAATCTTCTGGCTGGAAGTCTCCGGTATCCTGGCCACAAATGTGCCGCGGCCCCGGTAAGCCTTCACATAGCCTTCTTCCTCCAGAGCCTTCAGGGCATTGCGCACGGTCATCCGGTTGATGCCATACTGCAGCGCCATCACCCGCTCCGAATCCAGCTTGTCCCCCACCTGGTACTCCCCCCGGGCCATTTTATCCTTCAGGCTTTTCATCAACTGTACATAAATCGCATCATATTCAATCATAGTCTGGTAACACTCCTGAATTCATATAAATCCGAAACAGCCACAATCTCATAATACTCAAAAGGCTCCGGGCCCTCCTTGTAAGTGATCCCTTTTATCATCATCAATTCCTGGTCCTGGCTTTCCAGCAGCCGCTTTTCTTCCTCCCCGGCCTCCACGATCAGGATCTCCTCCTCGCTTTTGCAGGTCACATATCCATACCGGTCGTTGAGAATCCGGTAAAATGAACGCCCTTCCAGATCTTCCCTCTCGATCCCCTGTACCTTGTCATAGAGCACATATGTCCGTTCGATGGACACCGGCACATCGCCGATCAGCCTCAGCTTCCGGAAGTACAGTGTTTTAGAAGCAATGGGGATCTTCAGCTTCTGGCTTATGAACCGGTTGGACTCCGTTATCTCCAGATCCAGCACCTTGTACCGGGACTGGATATCCTGCTCCTTCAACGTATCCGTAATCGACTCAAACCGTTCCATATCCCTTAATATGTATCGATTTTCCTGCTGCATAGCTCCCCCTCATATCCACTCACAATATGTCCAAATCATATCACAATAAATCCGCTAATGCAAGTTGAGCCAGAGCGTGTCTGAAACATGGCGGCGCTGTGAATCCATACTCACAACGCCGCCCATCTTATTCATCAATTCCAATTATTTCCAAAACATCTTCCAGTGTATCAATGTGGTAAGCTGCCCCGGACTGGTCAAAGGGGAAACGCAGATCCTTCCTGGCCGCCACCCGGGCGCCGGCACCCAGGCCTGCCTTTACACCATAGGTGGAATCCTCCACCACCAGGCATTCCTCCGGCCTGCAGCCGATTGCCGCCATAACGGTCAGATAGATCTCCGGGTTGGGCTTGCTCTCCCGGAACTGCTCTCCGCTGACCACATAGTCAAACAACTCCTGAAGGCCGCACTGCTCCAGCACCTTCCTGATCACAGCCATTCTGCTGGACGAGGCCAGGGCTGTCTTATATCCATGCTTCCGCAGCGCCTTAAGCACCTTTTCCACCTCTGGGTACAGCATATCCGGGTAGGACACATGGTCCGACAATTTGTATATTTCTTCCAGCTCCCGGTCGAATTCCCGGTTGTCCAACGGTTCGCCTGCAATCCTGAACATCAGCTCCCGTGTTCTCACCGAATCCATACCCACAGACGGATACAGGTCTTGCTCCCTGATCCATGGCCGCTTTTTCCGCAGCCCTCTGCAGGTGTTGGACAGATATACATACTCACTGTCAATCAAAACCCCATCCATGTCAAAAATCACTGCCCGAATATCCATTTATTTCCTCCTGTATTTCACATCATCTGTCTTGCGGTCCAGGCCGGTCCACCGCTTCAGCTGCTGGTCGTCCGGGAGTCAGATTTGATCCCGAAGATGGCGGCGCAGCGGGCTACGTTAAATCCCAGTCATCCACATCCGTCCCATCATCCCCAGCATTGCCCGCCGAAAACACCCCCACCTGCTCCCGGCCTTTTCTCACCAGGTCCGCAGTCAGCCCCTCCAGGCCTGCGCCGAAATTGCGGTTCAGCGCTGTGTCAATGAGCATACCCACATTTGTGCCGTAATACACCGTTATGCCGTCACGGCGCATGGCCCTGTCGATCAGGGTGTTAAAGGGGGAGCCGCTGATCATATCGCAGAACGCCAGAATATGCTCTGATCCGCCCAGGCGCTCCAGCGCCTCGTCCATATGCTGTTCAAGCTCCGTCTTGGTGTCCCCGTCCGGGAAATCCACCGTCTCGAAACACTCCTGTTCCCCCAGCACCAGCTTTACGGCGCTGGCCGCCCCGCTGGCGAACCGGCCGTGGCCCGTCACTAAAATTCCAATCATATCTCTCTCCTCATATCTGCGGCAGCCGCTGCCTCCAGCGCTGTACTACTCCTGATAATGTGCCAACGGCTCCTCAAAGGGATTGATATTGGTATCAATATAAATATCCTCAGCCCCCTTAGCCGCCACAAACTGGAATGGCACGGTATACATCAGCGGCGCAATATATTTATTACACTTTATGCTGAACACCAGATCTCTGTGATCCCCCTGGATATCCCGGCAGGTAATCACATGCACCCTGTCTGTATACTTCTTAAATGCAGCCCTGAACTGCAGCATCCGGTCAAATTCAGCCTCATCGGAGCCAATCATCAGAATGGTCTGATTGGGACGGATTGCCATGGTCGGCCCATGGGAATACTCTTCAATCTCAAAGCCAATGGTGGGCAGACGAAGCATTTCCCCAACCTTCAGCATCCCTTCCAGCATGGAGCCGTAATCAACGCCGTAGCCCAGCACGAACAGCCGGTCGCTGTTAACAATGGAAGGCCGGTTTCTGTCATACCACGCCTCGCTCTCCTGGATCACTGTCTGGAAATGCTCCACCAGCTCCTTCACTTCCCCAATTGCCTTCTGGTACTGCTCCTCAGAGTACACGCCCTTGTCCTTAGCCACCCCAACAGCCCACAGATATGCGCTGAGTACAGACACAGTATACCCCTTAGTCTCCGGCGGTGTCAATTCCTCACCCACCAGAAGATGGACCGTGGTGTCCACATGCCTTGTAATCTCGCTGGCCAGGTTCCCGGTCAGAGCCAGGGTTGGGTAGCCATTTTCCCTGGCATGGGCCATCACCTGGCAGGTTGACACAGAGGTTCCTGACTGGCTGATTCCCACGAACAGGATCTGGTCGTTTCTCAGCAGTCCGGTCCAATCCGCCTTCTCGTAGTTCTTAAACACCGTGGGATACTGGGCAATGCCCTCGATGCCCACAATCTGCTTAAAATAATAAGCCGCAATCTGAGACACATTGTAGGAAGTTCCCGACCCGAAAAAATAGATCCTTTTAATGTCATGAGTTCTGAAAATCTCCACAAACGGCTCCACGAACACCGCCTGGTTCTCCAGCACCTGGGGCAGTACCTCCGGCTGGAACTTAATATTTCCGATCACTGTCTGCTGCATATGATTCTCTCCTTTTGAATGTATGTTTGCCTGCCTCATTTGTTCAGCAGGTTCGTGATGTCCTCCCTTGGCTCGTTAGGCACCATCTGGGAATAAATAGGAATACCCATCTCCGCCAGCCCGGCGAAAGCCTCTTTTTCCTCCTGGGAAACAAACACGGTCTTGCGGATCTGGACTGCCCCCGGCTTGGTGGACATATTGCCCACCGTTACAAAGGGGGCCTTGTACCCCAGCTGCGCCATTTTCAAAATAGGCACCGGGCTGTTGCAGAGTATCATCACCCGGATTCCCTCATCAATCTTCCGTGTAAACTTATCCGCCGCTTTCCGGGCGCTGAATATAGACAGCTTGCATCTCTCCGGGCAGCCGAACTTCAGGGCAGTCTTTCGGATCTCATCACCCACAATCTCGTCATCCACAATGGCAATGCGCTCCAGCGAATAGTGGGGAATCCAGAATCCGCAGACCTGTCCATGGATCAGCCGGTCGTCAATCCTTACATCTAATATAGCCATAAATTTCCTCCTCGTTATACAGCGTCCCTACATTGCGATCAGTCCCAGAATACCCAGGATAAATCCAACCACCACAATCCCCCCGATGATCCAGGTCACCTTCATTTTCTTCTTGATGCAGGCGAAGATCCCAAGGGTAAATGCCAGCGGCAGCAGCTTGGGCAGCAGCTGGTCCAGGTATTCCTGGAGCACGATCTCACTGCCGGCGATGGTGAACTGAAGGGGGCAGGAAATGCTGACCCACATTGCAATCATACAGCCAATGGACATGGCTCCGATGATGCCGGCGCAGTGGGTAAACAGCTGGACACGGCCTGTGGCCTGCATATCCGACAGCAGTGAATGTCCCTGGCGGTAGCCGACAAACAGCCCAAACCATCTGGTCAGGAAGTTGGGAATATTGAAAAACACCAGCAGCACAAAGGGCGCCAGGATATTCCCTTCCTTGGCGAAGCCCACCGCCAGGGCGCAGGCCAATATCCTGAAAATCCCCCAGAAGAAGGTATCACCGATCCCCGACAGAGGCCCCATCAGGGACACCTTGATGGCATTGATGGAAGACACGTCAAATGTCTTGTCCCGCTTGGCCTTCTCCTCCATGGCAATGGTGGTTCCCATGACAAAAGGCGAGGGCGCCACCGTCATGTTAAATGCCGCAATGTGGCGGTGGAGCGATGCCTTCAGCGCCTCATCATCCCCCTTATATATCTTGCGCAGCACCGGCATAACGGCGTACAGGAATCCCAGCCCCTCCATCCGTTCGTAGTTAAATGATCCAAGGAGCGTAAAGCTTCTCCAGAACACCCCCACAAAATCCTTCTTAGTCAGATTATTTTCCGCACTGATTATCTCGTTGTTTGCCATCCCTTAATCCTCCCATTCATTGTCCGCATTCACAGCCGCGGCGGCCTGCCTTGTGCCCTCGTTCTGTCTCAGCATAAATACGATCCAGGCGACTGCAACCGCGATCCCCGCAATGGCAACCATGGTCAGGTCAAACCCAACATAGGCAGCCGGTATAAAGCCCAGAATGAAATACGGAATCAGATTCTTCTCCATAATGATGTTCAGCAGCAGTGCAAACCCCAGGCAGGGCAGGATCGCGGCCACCCCCGTGAGACCTGCGTTCATCCAGGCCGGAAGTCCGTTTACAATCCCCTCGATCATATGATTGCCGAAGAACATAACGGTAAATGTCAGGCTGAAGTACAAAACAAACGTCCCCAGGCCGCAGAGATAATGAATGGTGGTCACACCCTTAAAATCCAGCGCTTCGATGCGGCGGTCGGCTGCCAGCATGGCCCCCGAATAGGCGGACAGAAGCAGCGTATTTAAAAACTGCATAATCACAGCCACAGGAACCCCGAACAGTATAGCGC
>URUZ01000187.1 GCA_900551225.1 uncultured Clostridium sp. | reverse complement strand
TTTTAAAGGAGAGAGTATGAAGACATTTGACTTACCCTACGGGAGAGGAACAATTTCCCTATCTCTTCCGGAGACGCGGATTCGTGGTGTTTTGGAATCTCGTCTTAACACCTGCCATCCCGTCCTGGGGGAGGAGGAGCTGGTGCAGGCGGCTCTGGAGACGCCGGAAGGGTCCCCTAAGCTGAGTCAGCTGGCGGCCGGGAAAAAGAAGGTGGTGATTATTGCCAGCGACCATACCCGGCCTGTTCCCAGCAGATACATTATCCCTGCCATGCTCCGTGAGATACGCCAGGGCAGTCCGGAGGCAGATATCACGATTCTGATCGCCACAGGCTGCCACCGGGCACCCACAGAGGAGGAATTGAAACTGAAGTTTGGGGAGGAGATTGCCAGCCGGGAGAAGATTGTGGTGCACAGCTGCGGGGACACGGAGAATTTCGTTTCGCTGGGAACGCTGCCCTCGGGCGGGGAACTGATTCTGAACCAGATTGCTGTGGAGGCGGACCTGCTGTGTGCGGAAGGCTTTATTGAGCCCCACTTTTTTGCCGGTTTCTCCGGGGGCCGCAAAAGCGTGATGCCGGGAGTGGCGGCCAGGAAAACGGTTCTGGCAAACCACTGCTCCGCCTTCATTGACAGTCCCTTTGCCAGGACCGGTATCATAGAGGGCAACCCGATCCACCGTGACATGGTCTATGCGGCGAAGAAGGCGGGCCTGGCCTTCATAGTGAACGTGGTGATTAACCAGAATAAGGAAATTGTGTATGCTGTGGCCGGGGACTGTGATCTGGCCCACAGAAAGGGTGTGGACTTTTTAAATGATTGGTGCCGCACGCCTGCCGCGCCGGCGGATATTGTGGTCTCCACCAACGGCGGCTACCCACTGGACCAGAACATATACCAGGCGGTGAAGGGCATGACAGCCGCGGAGGCCACGGTGAACCAGGGGGGCGTCATCATCATGGTATCGAAATCGGAGGACGGCCACGGTGGCCAGGTGTTCTACGAGACGTTCCGGGATGAACCGGACGAGGAGCGTTTGATGGAACGTTTTCTTGCCACGCCGGCTGATGAGACGATCCCGGACCAGTGGCAGTCGCAGATTTTTGCCCGGGTGCTGAAACGGGCCAGAATCATTTTCGTATCATCCGCGCCTCCGGAGATGGTGAGAGCGCTGCATATGATACCGGCAGGTTCAGTGGAGGAGGCCCTGAAAGAGGCGGACCGTCTGCTGGGAAGGAAGGATGCGGCCGTCACTCTGATTCCGGACGGCGTGTCTGTTATGGTAACCGCCCCGGAGAAATGAGACACGGGAATATAAATTTTACATAAGAAAAGGTAGGTATTTCAGATGAAGTTAAATCGGAAATTTTATGCAAAATTTCTCCTTATTTCAATTATTGTTTGCCTGATTTCCATTTTTGGCACAGCCCTGATTGATACAAATTTCGGAAGCGTTATAACCAAGGATATTAAGATTGTGGACAGCCTGGGACATGATATCGGTCTCACCATATACCAGCCCAGGACAGCTACGGCCGAGAACCCGGCGCCCTGTGTGATCACCCTTCACGGAAGCTATAATGGGCGCGAGAGTCAGAATTTTATCTCCCTGGAGCTGGCAAAGAGAGGATTTGTTGCGATTACCATGGACTGCGACGGCCACGGGGACGCATCCAACTGGAAGGACAATCCCATGGACGCATTTTTCCTGGTGACGGCCAATCCGGGCAGCAGCTTTGAGGACATCACTACAGCCCCTACTTCAGGCATGGCGGATGTGGTGGAGTTTGTATACAACAATCGGGCTATTGTGGACAAGGAACAGATTGGTATCCAGGGCCATTCCCTGGGCGGCAAGACGGCGGATGCCTGCTATGCCTATTATAAGATTCAGGAATACCTGGGAAAACCCAACAAAATAGCAGCTGTATTTCTGATGGGCAACCAGCAGCTGGCGGTGAATGGGAGCTGGCTTCCATATCTGAATTACGATCCCGATGATGTGCTGGAGAGCGGAGACGAGATTCATCTGCCTTACGATGTACATTATGGCGTGAGCGCGGGAGCCTTTGACGAAAACAACTATACCACAGAGGCGGGCGGCCCGTGGACCTTCCCATCCTCCAACAATGCACGCACCTTTATCAATGAGCTGGACAATTATGATCTGCCGGACAATGAATCCGTTGAGGTGGGGAAGATTTATAAAGGCACTGTGAACGGGTCTGACCAGGAATACGTCCGCGCGCTCTATCAGCCCAAGGAAATCCATATGGTGAACCCCTATTCACCGGCTTCCACCAGGAATTCACTGGATTTCTTCCAGAACGTATTTGAGGCGCCCAACCCAATTTCGGCGTCCAGCCTGACAGGGCAGTATACCATGATCCTTTCTGTGCTGGGGATGATAGGCTTCTTCTGCGCGGTATTCTCCTCCTGCTGCCTGATGCTGACCTCCAATTATTTCAGCAGCCTGCTGGTGAAGTCCCCTGAGGATGTCTATATGCCGCAGCCCCCGAAGACCACCTTTACCAAATCCCTGTACTGGGGATTTATGGCGGCGGGAGCGCTGATTCCGATCACATATATGATGAAGCTGGCCATGTGGATCGGCGGACATAAGGGGGAGACATTTGCCTCCAGAAGCCTGTTCGGAACCAGAATATGGCCCCAGGGTCTGCTGCTGGAGCAGGCGCTGTGGTCCGCTAGCGCGGGACTGCTGACGGTTGGTATCTTCTTCCTCCGGTACTTCCTGTCCAACGGGCCCAAGCTCATGCCGCCTTCACAGTGGAATATGAAGATTGACAAAAAGAATGTGTGGAAAACCATTCTTCTGGCAGTGTGCTCCGTGGGGGTAGGATATGCCATTGTGGGCTTCGGCCACTTCTTCTTTGGCAATGAATTCCGCTTGGGGAACTACGTGATCCGCTGGCCCGCCAAGGAACCGTTCCTGATCTCCTTCAGGTACATGCTTTTCTACGGACTGTTTTTCTTCAGCAATGCCTTTACCCAGAATATCGGGCGTATGGTCAAGGGGAGAAAGGAGTGGTTCAACACCGCCTTGATGTGTGTTGCCAACAGTATCGGACTTTTCTGTCTGTGGATCTACCAGTATTACACCTTTTCGCAGGTGGGAAAAGTTCCGTTAAACAGCGCCCGCGTTATGCAGACCTGGAGCCTGTTTATTGTACAGACTGTGTGTACGGTTATTGCCAGGCGGTTATATCTTAAGACAGGTAAGATTTACCTGGGCGCTTTGATTAATACGATTATGTTTGCAATGATCGCCTGCTGCCATACTATGACGTTGAATGTGACGAATTGGTGGTTCTGATTTTGGGTCACGGAAGGGGACGCGGGCGGAGTTAGATTCATACTGAAAGAGAGCTGTAAAATGGCCCCCAATTAAAATTGGCCGTTTTATAGCTCTCTTTTTAAATAGCATAGTTTCTGCAAAATTTTTCCCAATTTATAGGAATCCCCTCAGCTACCGACGCTTTTCTCTCTCCCTCCCCGTCCACAGCTCCTGCCTCTCACGGACGGATGCATCTAATCCCGACCGCGTCCCCTTTCGCGCCTAACTCCCCCTTTGTACATTTCGCTGCATATACATATTGACAAATCCTCCGACTTGTGATATTTTTATTACAAGTCACAAACATAGTATAAAAGTATAACAAGTCAATAACCAAAATCATGGTTTCACAAAAAGAAAGGGGGATATAGATGAAGGGGTCATCTATAGCGGCAGGGAGAAGGAAAAACAGGTTATCAAAACGGGTTGAGCCGTATCTGTACCTTCTGCCGGCTGCGCTGTTTTTTGCAGTATTTACATTTTATCCATTTGCTAAAACAATCTACAGCAGTTTTTTCCTGGTCAATGCAAAGGGGGAGCTGAGAAGCTTTGTGGGTTTCGAAAATTATCTGCACGTCCTGTCTGACCCGAAGTTTATTCAATCCATTGGAAACACACTGCTCTACGTGGCGCTGTCCTCCCCGGTGGCAATCCTGGTAGCCCTGGTCCTGGCCATGCTCTGCTCCAAAAAGACAAAGACGTCATCCTTCTATGAGACAATGTTCGCCATCACCATGGCCATGTCATTATCAGTAACAGCCATGATATTTAATCTTCTTTACAATCCCACAATCGGCGCCCTGAACCACATCATCGGGCAAAAAGTCAGATGGCTGGGCGATCCGGCCATAGCTATGGTGTCTCTCAGCATTATTGCGGTCTGGATGAACATTGGATATAATTTCCTCTTCCTGCTGGCAGCGGTCCGAGGCGTACCCACAGAGCTTCTGGAGAGCGCCGAGGTAGATGGGGCGGGCACAGTTAAAAAGGCCATCAAGATAGTGGTGCCTCTGATATCACCAACCGTATTCTTCCTGATCTGCAACTCTCTGGCCAAGAATATGATGATGTCGGGCCTGGTGCTTATCCTGACACAGGGTGGCCCTCAGGGTTCAACCCAGACCATGATTTCCTACATGTTCCAGCAGTCCATCAACAACCAGAACTATAATGATGGGTTTGCTGCTGCGATCATCGCATTTATTCTGACATTTGCAGCCATGTGTTTAAGCTTTGTATTTGAGAAGAGAGGGGTGCATTATCAATGAAGACAAGCCTGAGGAAATCCATATGGCCCATCCTGTTCCAAATAATGTGCATTGCCATCGGCCTTGCCGTGATCTCCCCTATCTTATATGCCATCAGCGTGTCCTTTATGGACTCCGACCAGATCTTAAATACGAAGCTTTCCCTGCTCCCGCGCAGGATTCAGTTTGAAAATTACAGAATCGCGCTGAGCACCACGCCGCTGGTCCGCTATATGGGCAACTCCCTGGTGATCGCGGGGGTATCCAGCATCATCCGGGTTCTGACTGCCAGCATGGCTGCATTTGCCTTTGCATTCATGGCATTTAAAGGGAAAAATTTGATCTTTATGCTGTTTATGGCAACCATCATGGTTCCTGCAGACTGCCTGCTGGTGACCAATTACCAGACGGTTTCCAGGATGGGGCTGATCAACACCTATATCGGTATGATGATCGTGTTCTGCGCCTCGGCCCTTAACATTCTGATGATGCGGCAGAATTTCCTGTCATTCTCAACGGAGCTGTACGATGCCTCCTGTGTGGACGGCTGCGGGAATTTCCGGTTTTTCACCAGAATTCTGCTGCCTTTGAACAAATCCGTGCTGACAACTGTGTTTATCTCAGCATTTATCGGCACCTGGAATACATATCTCTGGCCCATGCTGGTGACGAATCAAACGGACATGAGAACAGTCCAGGTGGGCATCACCATGCTTAATTTCCCGGACGGCACAGTCTATGGCCCCATTATGGCGGCAGCCACAATTGTGCTGGTTCCCACAATCGCAATCTTTGTTATCTTCAAGAAACAGATTGTAAGCGGTATTATGGTAGGTTCTGTGAAAGGTTAAATAGATAAAGGAGGAATAATTTAATGAAAAAGACGATCAGTATCTTATTGGCAGCAACCATGATTATGGGCCTGACAGCCTGCGGCGGAGGGACAGCTAAAACTCCTGCGGCGGCTGAGGGCAGCAGCGCTTTGGCGGACGGCAAAACATCGGGCGGCCAGGATGAAGGCGGACAGGTCCGGGTGGAGTATTGGCATACCATGACCGGAGCTAACGAGGCGGCCATCAATGCGGTGGTGCAGAAATTCAACGACACTGTGGGCAAGGAAAAAGGGATTGCGGTTGACTGCATTTTCCAGGGGGATGATATCAACGAGAAATTAAAGACACTATACCAGGCCAAGGATACGGCCAACTTCCCGGACTGCGCAATGATTACCAATACAGGAATTCCGTCCATCAAGGATTACGAGCAGCTGGTGCCGGTGGATGACCTGTATGCAGCGGGCGGAGAGATTGTTGTGCCCAAGGAAGATCTTCTGGCCAATGTACAGAGGGCGGCCAGCTATCAGAACAAGATGATTACCATGCCCTTCAACGCTTCGGCGATCCTGCTGTATTATAATAAGGATATGTTCAAGGAAGCGGGTCTGGACCCACAGACACCTCCGGCCACCATTGCCGAAATGGCCGGCTGTATCGACAAACTGATGCAGAAGGATGACAAAGGAGAGGTAACAAGATATGGCCTCAATGTGGCTGTCAGACGCTACCAGATGGCCAACTGGATCGGCATGCAGGGGGATTATAACTACTTCGGCGACAATGAGGGCGGCCGCGCCGGGATGATGACAAAGGTAACCTTTGGTGATGACGGAAGCTTGATGAAATATCTTACAGAGTGGGATAAGGTGGTAAAGACAGGCGGTTACAAGGCAGTTGAGGACAACATCAACGAGGAATTCTCCATGCAGCTGTTCGGCATGGCGGTCATGTCCTCCGCGCGCATCGGTAAAATCACCAGCCTGGTGGGGGATTCCTTTGACTGGGGTACCGCCTACCTGCCCACGGTGAGCGCGGACGACAAGGGCGGCGTTGCGGTGGGCGGCTCCAGCACAGTGGTGTTTGACCGCGGGAATAAAGATGTATTGGATGCCACATGGCTGTTTACCCAGTACCTGTCAGGGCCGGAGGCGCAGTATGATTTCTGTACAGCCACCGGGTACATTCCCGTCAACAGCAAAACCTATGATATGGAGGAAATGAAGGCATACCTGAAGGAAAATGACAAATTTGCAGTGGCCTGCGAGGAACTGAAAAATGCCAACCCCAATGTGCAGGAGCCTTTTGATATTATCAACTGGGAGATTGACTCTATCATCAAGGATAATATGGAATTATTTGGAAATGGGCAGCAGGATATACAGACAACCCACGACAATATTGTCAATGAGTGTAACCAGAAGCTTTCTGATTATGTGAGGGCCAACCAATAATGATTAAACTTGTTGTCAGCGATATGGATGGAACACTTCTCGCCCAGGATTCAATCCTGAGCGGGAGGGCTTCTCTTATGAAACAAAAGCTGAAAGAAAAAGGAATCCTGTTTACCATGGCCACTGGGCGGAGCCAGTGCCTCAGCGAGGGCTTTGAACAGGCTCTGGCTTTGGAGATCCCCTATATTGCCTGCAATGGGGCGGTCATACTGAGACAGGGGCGGGTGATCGAACAGTACACCATTCCTCTCCTGAGCCTGCGCCCCCTGGTGGAGGAGGCGGACGGTCTGGGGATGTCCGTTGTGTTCAGCATAGGCGGCAGCGAATTTTATTACAGGGAGACACCCTGGATTCTGGAAAGCCGGAGCCAGGGGCTCTATGAGAACAAGATGGCGCTTTCGGACCGTATATGGGCGGACACCCGTCTGGAAAAGGTCATGATTATGGACGGCTACCGCACCGGAAGAATTGCGCTGATGGAGGAAATGTGCAGGCAGCTTCCGCCGGAGTATGGTTTTACAAGGTATACGGACATGTCGGTTGAGATTGTAAACCACAGGGCTACCAAGGCCCAGGGGGTGCGTTTCCTATCCCGGTATCTGGGTATCGGAATGGATGAGATTCTGGCGGTGGGAGATCACAAAAATGACTGTGAAATGCTCCTGGCCGCGGGCGTGGGGGCGGCTGTGTCCAACGCCATACCTGACGCCAAGAAGTGCGCCGATTATATTGCTGAGAGGGATCATCTGGAGGGTGTAATTGAGGCGGTCCGGCATTACTGCAACATTGACATGCCGCTGTACTCCCTCAGCGCCGGCAGATAGGGCTGCCCGGCACAAGTATCAGGAGGTATTATGAGACTTTCAACGTCAACGTGTATGTATTTTAACCGCCCCGGCGGGGAAAAAGCGGATATTGCCGACTCGGTCCGCCATTTATCTGCCGCGGGCTACCGGGTGCTGGATATGAATTTCCACGACTGCTGTATGTTCCCAACCCCGTTTCGGGGAGATCACTGGGAGAGATGGCTGGAGAATGTGGCCAGTGCCGCCGGGGAGTGCGGTATTGAGTTCTCCCAGGGGCATTCCCATTTTTATAATTACTGTGATCCTCACGTGGAGAACAGAGATCTTCTGGATGAGCTGATACGCAGGGGAATCGTGGCGGCCGGCCGGCTGGGCATCAAGTGGCTGGTGATCCATGCGGCCACTGATTTTGACTCTGCCACGCCTGTAAAAAGTTCCAGGGAAAAGGCCCGGGAGTATTTAAAACCGCTGATCGAACTGGCGGCTGTGCACAATGTGGGAATAGCTGTTGAGAATCTGTGGGATTTAAATATCTCTCCCCTGCGCAGGTATACTGTGACTGCGGAGGAGCTGGTGGAACTGGTGGATTCCCTTCCCTATGACAATGTGGGAATCTGCTGGGATGTAGAACACGCAAGCATCATGAAGCAGGACCAGACCGCGGCCCTGAAGCTGGTGGGAAGCCGTCTGAAGGCCACCCACATTTCCGACCACAATGGAAAGTCGGATGACCATATCCTGCCGTTTATGGGGGCGACCGACTGGAATGAGGTGATGGCCGTGTTAAAAGACATCCGCTATCAGGGAGATTTTACATACGAAACCCACCGGTATACACAGGCAGTGCCTGACGGCGTGATTGGGGCGGCGCTCCGCTACAGCTATGAGCTGGGAATGTATTTATTGTCGCTGTAGGGCATTTTACTAAAATGCCCAGGCGAAAGAATGGAGGAAGACATGAGTTGTTTGTATGATAATGCAATGCACCGCCAGGTGATGAGCCTGCCGGAGCTGATGGATGCACAGTATGCGGATTTAGAGCCTAAGACGAGAAATATCCTGTCCTTTGAGGAGATATATTCCTGCCAGCGGATTATTCTCACCGGCTGCGGGGATTCCTATGCGGCGTCACTGGCCATGAAGCCGGTTTTTGAGAAGCTGACAGGAATCAAGGTGGACCTGATCCCGGCTCTGGAGCTGTGCAGATACACACCCGAGAAGCTTCTGACGGGCAGCGCCTTCAGTCCGCTGGTGATCGTGGTCAGCAATTCAGGCGGGGCGGCCCGCCTGTCCGAGGCACTGCAGCGCTGCAATAAGTATGGGGCGTTCACCATGGCTGTCACCGGTAAACCGGAATCTCCCGTGGGCGTGCAGGCTAAGAGGGTTCTGCAGCTGGAGATACCCAGATACCAGAGCGCTCCGGGAACACGGTCCTATATGGTATGCCTGATGGCCCTGCAGCTTCTGGCAATCCGCATAGGCGAGGTGCGCGGGAAATACACCATGGACGAGGCCTCCAGCTACCGCCACGATGTGAGGGACCAGGGGAAAGCCCTGGCAGAGCTGCTGCCTCAGATGGACGCGGATGTGTGCAGGGTGGCTGAAGATTGGAAGGATATGGAGGCATTTGACTATGTGGGCGCTGGCTTTGACTATGCAGCGGCATGGTTCGGCCACGCCAAAATGCTGGAGGCAACGGGCCGGTTCTCCATGCACATCAATTCTGAAGAGTGGTTTCATCTGAACTGCTTTGTCAAGCACTTCGATAAAATGGGGACTGTGGTGGTGGCCAATACCATGAATCCCGGATTTTCAAGAACCAGGGAAATGGTGGAGGCTGCGGCAAAGATGGGCCGGAAAATGATGATCGTCACAGACGGGACCCAGGAGGATTTTGGCGTCAGCGCAGCGTATATCCAGGTCCCAAGACCCAAAACACCCTACAGCATGCCTCTGACCCAGTTTGTCCCCCTGTGCCTGCTGGCCGCATATCTGATGGCCATTGGAGACGATAAACAGGGACGTGGAAGCGAAGGCCCCTGGGAATTCTGCAAGGGCGCGGCAGGGGTGAAGAACAGTGAGATTATTGTGAAATAGCCATAACGAGGAGAAATTATGTTGAAAAAATACGATTTACAGACCCAGTACAATGATGTGATTAACATTACGGACAGCGTGAAAGAGGCGGTAGCCATGAGCGGAGTAAAGGAAGGGATCTGTCTGGTATTTAATCCTCATACCACAGCTGCTATGACGGTAACCTCCTTCTGGGACCCCAAAGGGTTTGAGGATCTGCAGGATGAGATCTGCCGCCTGATCCCCACCAAGGTGGATTTTAAACATCAGCATGACACGCCCCAGGACGCTGCGGGCCATGTGAAGTCCTCCCTGATGGGGGTGGAGATGTGCTTTATCATCGAAGATGGGAAACCGCTTCTGGGCAGCTCCCAGGGCATTTATTTCCTGGAGTTCGACGGGCCCAGAAAGCGGAAATTCTACGTTAAGGTGATGGAAGGCTAGAGCGTGTTTGATAATTGCTTTTCGTCGGCTGCGCGTCTCACTTTGTGGGAGATTTGATCCCGATGAGGGAGGCGTAGCGGGCTACGTTGACCGAATTGGGGTCAAATATGCCGCAAAGTGGGGCGTGCAGATGGCGGAAATGAATTATCAAAC
>URUZ01000186.1 GCA_900551225.1 uncultured Clostridium sp. | reverse complement strand
GCCCCATTGTTAAGGACACGAAGAATCTGGAAGAAAAGCACGGCCGCCTCTATCTGAAGGCCCCCCTTTTCCAGGACATGGCGGACCGCAATATCATCCGGCACATCTACTCCTCCACCGCGCCCTATGTGACGATGCTGGACAATTACCCCTATCAGTGGGTATTTAAGAGTATCAGAATCCACCACGCTGTGGTGGGATATATCTGTGTCAGGGGAACTGTGCGTGAGTTTACGGAAGATGATTTAGAATTTATAGATGTATTTTCCCAGATGCTCTCCATTGAGATGCAGAAGGATTCCAGCTACCGCCACCCCACCGGCCTGAAATATGAGTATTTTCTGACCGAGCTTCTGGAAGGCCATTTTGACCGCGCGGAGTACATTACCAGCCATCTGATCCAGCTGGGGCGCGCGCAGATGCCCTTTTACACGATCCTGCTTCTGAAATTCTCAGATCCCTCCCCCAAGCCGCGGCAGTACAAGGGGTATTTTGAGCAGCTGCTGTCCCTTCTGCCAGGGAGCATGGTCGTGCTCTTTCGCGGCGATCTGACGGTTCTCCTGCCCAGTGACACAAGAGAACCCTTCAGCGAGACATGCAGGAACCGATTTTCCACATTTTTACAGTTGAATCATATGCAGGCCTTTATCAGCTACCCCTACACAGATCTCGCCAGGAGCAGTATCTACAGCCGGCAGGTGAAGGAGCTGTCCCAGGTGTATGAAAAGGCGGCCCATCCGGCGGACCAGTATTTTATTTACTACGAGACATATTTCCTGGAACACAGCTTCTGCCAGTGCAGGGATACCGGGCTTCTATATGCCTCCGTCCACCCGGCCATTTCCCAGATTATGGAATATGACCGCACATCCAACACGGAATACGCCAGGACGCTGCGGGTCTACCTTGCCCGGAACAGAAATGCGCTGGCCGCTGCCACGGAGCTGCACATTCATAAAAGCACCTTTTTTTACCGGCTGGGGAAGATGGCGGATCTCTTTGGGATCGATGTAAATGACGGACTGGCGCTGTTCAGATACGAATATTCCTTCCGGGTGCTGGATTATCTTGGAAGAGATTAGAGCGTGTTTGATAATTCATTTCCGCCATCTGTACGCCCCACTCTGCGGCATATTTGACCCCAATTCAGTCAACGTAGCCCGCTACGCCTCCTTCATTGGGATCAAATCTCCCACAGAGTGGGACGCACAGCTGACGAAAAGCAATTATCAAACACGCTCTAGCGAGTTTAATTTCTTTGGACCGGCGCTTTTAGCAAATCATCAGGGCCTTAGAGACACGCTCTCCGTAACCAGGAGCCGGCCCCTCCGCTGTCCTCCCCACCCCAACCTCCTTCTTTTCACGGCCAATACACCAGCCAACGTCCGCGTAACCACTCGCGCCCCTGCGCAGGAACCGGCTGATATCAACTCCCTGCCCTCAGCTCCATAACCGGTCGTGGGCAAATGTGGAATTCCATTCATCGGTTGCCTCCCATAATCCGGGAATGCGGTCATTGTCGATATGTTCTTTTATCACATCGTCATTCAGGCCTTCAATGCCCAGCCCCGGAAGATCAGGAACCTTAATATAGCCCTTATTAACAATGGGCTTGTACGGATACTCAACCAGGTCCTCCCACCACGGAATGTCATTGGAATGGAACTCCAGCGCCAGGACATTCTCCGTGGCAGCCACACTGTGGACAGCGGCCAGGCAGGCAATGGGGGTCTCAGCCATGTGAACAATCATTCCGACTCCGTATTCTTGAGCCAGATCGCCAATCTTCTTATTCTCTAAAATGCCTCCTGAGGTGAGAATATCAGGATGAATCAGGGACACGCCTCCGGCCTCCAGCAGCGGTTTGAAATTCTCCTTTAAGTAGATGTCCTCTCCTGTGGCAATGGGGACATTTACCGACCTGCGCAATATGGCGTATTGGTCCGTATAATGCCAGGGGAGCGCATCTTCCATCCAGGCGATATTATATTTTTCCAGCATCCGTCCCAGCTTAATGCATTCAGTGAGACCAATATGCCCCACATGATCCACTGCCAGCGGAATCTCATAGCCGATTATGCTTCTGGCTTCTGCGATATAATTTTCAAGCCATTCCAAGCCTTTCTGGGTGATCTGGATACCGGTCCTGCAATGTTCCACGCAGCTAATCTCCCTGCGCCTCTGTGCCGCGGTGCGCGTGTCCATATCCCCATGCATATGCTCATGCTGTTCGCCCGCGGCCGCAAGCTGCTCTATAAATCCCAGCGGCCCGTTTAAGGCTCCAGGCACGTCATAGAGCAGATCAATGCCCAGATCCATCTTCAGCATTGTAAAGCCCTTCTCCATCCGTTTCTTAAGCGCCATGCCCATCTTTTTCCCGTCGGGTTTTCCGGCCACGTCGGTATCGCAGTAGAGGCGGATCTCATCCCGGAATTTCCCGCCCAAGAGCTGGTATACAGGAACGCCGTAGGCCTTGCCTGCCAGATCCCACAGCGCCACCTCAATTCCCGACACGCCGCCGCCCTGGCGTGACTGCCCGCCGAACTGCTTGATCTTGCGGAAAATGCGGTCTACGTTGCAGGGATTCTCTCCGATCAGGCGGCTTTTCAGCATGAGAGCATACCGCTTGTCGGCAAAATCCCTTACTTCACCATATCCCACCAGGCCCTGATTGGTGTAGATCTTCACCATAATGCACTGCATGGGCGCCTTCCAGATATCTGCGAAGCGGATGTCCGTAATCTTTAAATCGGATGGCCGCGATTCCGTTCTCACTTGACTCAATGTCTCTCGCTCGTCAAACATAGTATGTTTACCTCCCATTTTTGATAAATCACAACAACATTGCAGCAGCGTCCATGCGCAGTGCGGCGCCATTGATACAGCCGGCCCCGTCGGAAGCCAGGAACATAACCGCAGGGGCGATCTGCTCCGGCTGGATGATGCGCCCCCACGGCGGTTCCGGCCGGTAAGAAAACAGCGGCGCAAGCCCCGCCTGCTCGCCGGTGATCACGGACTGCGGATTCCCGCTTTTGACTCCGATCTCTACCGCCCCAAGCTCCAGGGAATTAACCGTAATCCCCGTGCCTCCGCATTCCAGCGCCAGCTCCCGGGTCAGCATCTTGATTGCCCCCTTTGTCATGGAATAGCAGAAGTCAAAGGTTGTGGGCCGTTTTGCGTGCACGGAAGATATATTGATTATTCGTCCCCAGCCCTTCTGCCGCATATGGGGAAGCACCTTTTGGCACATCCGCAGATATCCGCCCAGATTGACCTGGAAAATCGTGTGAACCTGATCCGGGCTGTAACCTGAAAAGTCAAGATTGTACTGCAGGGCCGCGTTATTAACCAATATATCAATTTCTCCCAAGGCGGAGACTGTCTCATCATACAAGCGCTCCGCCTCCTGGGGGACGGATAAATCGGCGCGTATTAAGGCGCAGGGGCGGCCGAAGGCCCTGACCTCCCCGAATACCTCATGGGCATTTTTCTCACTTGACCGGTAGTGGACGGTCACCTTTGCACCCTGCCGCGCTGCCTCCACCGCGATGGCGCTGCCAAGCCCCTTTCCCGATCCGGTCACCAATACCGTCTTTCCTTCCAGGCTCTTAATCTCCACATCATTCATAGTGCTTCCTTTCATAAGCCCGTGCATTGGCCAGCTTATCTAAATAAGCCAGAACCAGTCCGCTGTCCGCCCGGATGGATTCTCCGTTGACAGCGGCGGAATTCTCCGCCAGAAACCATACAATTTGAGAAATATCCTGTGATGTGGGGATATGCCCGTCCGGGATTTTAACGGAGTACCCATCATAAAAATGGGAAATATCATTATGGAACAGCTGGTCCTCCCCTCCCATGGCCCCCAACTCGATGAAATTACAGCGGTTTTTTCTGGTTCCGAAGCTGACGGCCGCTTCCCGGACCATGTTTTTCAGAGCGCCCATATACATGCTGTAAAGAGGCGCCGTCACATTCGGTTTATCCGAGTGGACGGACCCCAGAAAAATCAGGCTGCCGCCCGTCATGTGGGTTCCAAACACCTTCGCGGTTGTGAACACAGAAGTAATATCCTCCTCCACAAAATGGTCGAACTCCTCCTGGGAGATCCGGCTTACCCGCCTGCGGGTGATGTCCGGCAGATGATTATAGAAAAGCACCTGGACGGACGGAAGCTTTTGGAACAGGCGCAGTACATCGGCCTCATCTGTAAAATCAACCTCCTCAGCCGCATTGACGCAGTACAATTCCAGAAACTGGGTTTCCGTCTCAACGCGTTTCCCCTTGGGGATGCAGAGCGTTAACTGATACCCTTTTTCCGCCAGCATAATTGCGGCGTCCCTTCCGATCTCCGTTGTGATATCCGTAATAACCGCTGTCTTTTGACGATGATGATCCATTCTGTCCGTTCCTCTCATATGGTCAGTGCAGTTTATAGTCTACCAAGCCGTCGGACTGCTTGGGCCTTCCGGGATTTTTCGCTATCTCTAGCTCCTCCGTCCAATCCAGGCCGTATTCCCGGTATTTTTTCGCCTCCTCGGCCGACTCATACCAGCCCAGGAAATCATCCATCATTTCCATGGTCCAGGCATTGTCAATCTGCGCGGAAGTATACACGCCCTGCTTTAACCGTTCAAAGCCGAATATGTCCTTTACGTGGGACTTTTCCGCCGAAGCTGCCACATACTCTGCCAGATGGGCCGGGATAAACGTGATTCCGGTGATTGATCCGTGTACGATATCGCCCGGCAGGCACACCGCGTGGCCGATCCGCGCTGGGATATTCATTCCGCTCATCATGGCATCGCCTATGGGCGTGGGATCAACCCCGCGGTAATACACCTGGAAATCCTCCATCTCCACAATTTGTTCCAGATCACGGATTCCGCCCCAGATCACGGCGCCTCCCGTCTCCGTCCTGGTCTTAATCGCAGTGGAGAGGTTGCCTCCCACATAGGTACCAAACAAGATCTGGTCAAACATATCAACCACAATCACGTCCCGCTTCACCAGGGTTTCGATGACCCACTGATTGAAAAAGCCCCGTTTCCCCTCTGCGTTTCGGCCTTCCTCCAGTAAATTATGATGTACATCGGGTCTTGTGGGGACCATGACAGCCGTCACCGCCCGCCCGATCAGACGGCCTCTTTCCTTGTCCTGGTTGCTTCTATACATATCGCCCTCAAACTGATGCATATAGCCCTTGTGGATCAGGGCCATCACGGCCTCCTCTGTGGTCACTTCCTTTAAACGGTCCAGAAGCTGGTCGCTGACCTTCGGGCGGCCGTCCTCAAACCGCTCTCCCTGCCAATCCTTTGTGAGAAACTCGATATCCTCTTTCCTGTTAAATCTCATACTTTTCCCCTCTCTTTTTTATTATGCGTTGCGAAGGATAATCCCTCCGTCTACCAGCAAAGAAGCGCCCGTTATGTACGAAGCATCCTCCGAGGCCAGAAAACAGACTGCTTTACCGATCTCTTCCGGCTGCCCCATTCTGGGAATGGGGATTCCTATTCCGGCGGCTATCTGTTCCTCCTCTGTTTTGATCCCTGTTAATTCCGACACCACCGCGCCCGGTGCAACTGCATTGACACGAATCCGGTAAGGCGCCAGTTCCCAGGCGATGCCTTTGACCAAGCCCTCCAGCGCGCACTTGATGGCTGAGTAAAACGATTGTTTGGGCAGAGGGGCATAGGCGTTGCAGGAGGTAATCATGATGATGCTTCCGCCCCTCTTCTGGGCGGTCATCAGCCTGGCGGCCTGCTGGGTGCAGTATACCGCCCCCAGCAGATTTGTCCTGCATATGGATTCGATTTCGTCGGACGCATTATCCAGGAAATCCTTTACCGTCGTAATCCCTGCATTGTTAACAAAAATATCAATCCCTTTATCCTTGACAAAGGTATCAAAAAACTGAGAGATCCCATCCTTGTCGGCCACATCCATGGGACATCCGTCCGCCTCTCCGCCAAGATCCCGTATCATCTCCACCGTCTCCTGGATACGCTCGCTTCTGCGCCCTGTCACAAGGACATAAGCTCCGCGCCGGGCCAGCTCCAGAGCGATCCCACGGCCGATTCCGGATGTGGAACCAGTCACCAGGGCAGTCTTTCCCGACAAATTTAGTCCATCCATCCCGTCTCCTTCTACTTTGCGTCGGCGGCAGCTTCCTCTCCCAGGGTTTTCAGGTATTCCGCTCCCTCTTCCACGGTCATATCACCCAGCATAACCGCCTCTCCTGTGGATTTGAATTCGATATTCCAGGTGGAGAATGCGGGGGGAACGTCACTCCAGTATGGGGTAGGCCTCACGACGTCCTCGGTAATGATGTTGTACAGCATCATATTCAGCTTTTCAAAGGAGTCCAGATCCGGCTCAATGGCTTCATATACCTCATCGGTAAGCGGCAGTCCGCGGGTCGTCTTAAGGATCTTTCCTGCCTCCATATCGGAGAGGAACCATTTGATAAAATCAGCCGATTCCTGGATGTGTTCAGACTGGGCGCCGACTGAGAGGAAGATCGTGGACTGCACCCATCCGGAACCACCCTCGCCCTGAGGCAGACACACGCCGCCCAGTTCATCGTCGGGCAGCATTTTCCCGATGGTCATAACAGAGCCCACGGAGATACTGCGGGTCAGCACTTTTCCGTTGAGGAAATAATCGTTCATCGGATCATACTCGACAAAGGAGATGACAACCTCAGGAGGAGGACAGACCCCTTCCTCTACCAGGTCCAGATAAAGCTGCATAAAGTCCTTGTATGTTTGGTCGTCAAAATTAAATTGATTTCCAACCAGCGTCTTCTCTCCGCCGTGGGATTGTGCATATTCCTGGTAATACTGATACCAGTTGCACATATTCCATAGGGGATATACTCCCTCAGGACATTTCTTCTTGGCTTCCCGTCCCCAGGCGATCATCTCTTCCCAGGTCCAGCCGTTCTTCGGTTCTTCAATGCCCAGCTCCGCTAATCTGGTTTTGCTGTAGACAACGCCCTGGCCGTTGCGGCTCAGCGGAACCCCGTACAGCTTACCGTCGATCAGGTAATTCTGCACCTCATCCTCGCCCACGAATTCCGCGAGATCAATATAGGGCGAAAGGTCGGCCAGCGTTCCGTTGCTGACGTACTGCTCGATGTAGGCCGCATCCATCTGAAGAATATCAGGTACCTCCTTGGAGGCCGCCAACACCGGCAGCTTCTGCCAGTATCCGTCCCACCCCGTGAATTCCACATCAAAGGCAGTCCCTGTTTTCTGAGTGTAGAGATCCAGCACCTTCTGCGTCGCCTCATGCCGGTTGTCGGAGCCCCACCAGAATATAGAAAGGTTCGAGGCCGAACCGCTGCCGGAGGGCTGCGCGTCTTTCGCCGTCTCCGCAGGGCTTTCCTGCTGCGTCTGCCCGGTATCCCCGCCGGAGCAGCCCGCCATTGCCAGCATCACAGTAAACAGAACGGCCGCAGCTAACTTGTTTTTTCTCATAAAAATCCTCCTTTTTAAAATGTGTTTTGTTTTAACCTTTAATGCCGGAAGCTGCCACACCCTCTATGAAATCCTTCTGCCTTGTGAAGAAAAGGATCAGCGAGGGCAGAATCGAAAGCAGCGACATGGCAAACAGTTCTCCCCATTTGATCTCCCACTGGTCAACCAGCATACGAAGACCCAGTCCCACTGTGAATTTAGCCGGCGTGCTCAAATAGAGCATCTGGGAATAGAAATCGTCCCAGCTCCAAATAAACGCGTAAATAGCAACGGTAGTCAGCGGCGCCTTCAGCAGGGGCATTATAATATGTAAATAGATACAAAAGGTGGAGGCTCCGTCACATTTTGCGGACTCGTCCAGCTCCTTGGGAATTCCACGGATGAACTGGACAAGCAGGAATATGAAGAAGGCCCCTCCGCCCAGGCAGTACGGCAGTATCAGCGGTACATACGTGTTGACCAGCTTCAGCTTGTTGTACATAATATACTGGGAGACAACAGTTACCTGGGAGGGCAGCATGAGGGTCATCATAACAATGGAAAACCAGAAGTTTTTAAACTTAAAATCCAACCGGCCGAAGGCATACGCCACCAGGCTTCCGGAGGCCACAGCCCCGATCACATTGATGGCCACAATGAACAGCGTATTCAGAAACAGCCTTCCGAAGGTCAGATTGTTGGTCATCTGCCATCCGTTTATGTAATTGCTCAACGTCCATTTGACCGGCAGAATATTTCTGGACCCCAGCTCACTTAACGGCTTAAAGGTAGCAAAAAACCACCAGAAAATGGGGAATACCATAATCAATGAGAGGAGAATCAGATCTATATGCTTGATCCAATGGCTTTTACGCCGTTTTCTTACTAAATCTCTGTTCTTCAATGCAAAAATCCTCCTCTCTAATTTTCATAAAACACCCAGAATTTCTGACCGATAAACATAACCGCTGTAAAACAGCCCACGATTCCAAGCAGTATCCACGCCATTCCGGCCGCATACCCCATCTGATAGGAGGTAAATGCCTTCTCATAGAGCATCAGCGCGTACAAATAGGTGGCATTCGCCGGTCCGCCCTTTGTAATCAGGAATGCGGAGTTAAACTGCTGGAAGGCTCCGATTAATCCGTAGATCAAATTGAAGAAGATTACCGGTGAAATCATGGGCAGCGTAATGTTGAAAAACTTGCGCAGCGCTCCGGCGCCGTCCATGCTGGCCGCTTCATACAGGCTGTTGGGTATGGCCTTCAGACCTGCCAGGAAGATAATCATGCTGGACCCGAACTGCCACACATTCAGTAAAACGATGGTCATCAATGCGTACTTGGGACTGGTCAGCCATTTTATGGATTCAATGCCGAAAATTCCTAAAACCGTATTGATATATCCGTCAGTGCCGAAGATATTTCTCCACAGGACTGCCACGGCTACTGAGCCGCCCAACAGGGATGGCAGATAGATGAAGGTTCTGTACAGGTTCATCCCTCTCACGCCCTTGTTCAGCCGGGTTGCCACAAACAATGCGAAGACCAGCTTAAGCGGCACGGCCATCAGCACGAAACGGAATGTGGTGAACAGCGCTTTTGTAAAGCCGCGGTCCCTTGTAAACATCTTGATATAATTTTTCAGGCCAACCCACTCCGGCGCCTTGAACATCGAATAATCTGTAAAAGATAAATAAAAGCTGTAGATCATGGGCCAGGCGGTTAAGATCAAGAATCCCAGCAGCCAGGGAAGCATATACAAGTAACCCTCCCAGTCTCTCTTCAGTTGCCTTTTGCGCGCTTCTTTGCTGATAACTTCTTTGCGTGTTGCATTTTTCACTTGATCCCCACCTTCTGCTTTAATTCATTTCCTTTTCAACCGCTTCCATAAGCCCCATCATATAGCCTGTGGCAAACAAGTTTCCATTGGTGCCGTAGCCCTGCTCCCCGACTGTATCTAAGTACATGGTCGGCACATGGTCCGGGCGCACGACCCCGTCGAATCCGGTCTCATAATAAGCCTTCATTGCCCCATACATGTCCGTTTGGCCGTTGTGGTGGAACGCCTCCTGAAAATGTCCGGGACAGCCGGTCAAGTCTCTGAAATGTGCAAAAAATATTTTCTTCTGCCGCCCGAAATGCCGGATGGAATCAATCACGTTTTCTCCCATTGCGGCAAAGGAGCCCTGGCAGAGGGTGATTCCGTTGTATTCGCTGGGCGCAAGGTCTATTGCTCTCTGCATCGCCGCGGCGCTGGTCAGAATCCGTTCTATTCCGCCGATATTGTCTACAGGCGGATCATCGGGATGCAGCGCTAACTGCACGCCGTATTGTTCGGCCCAGGGAACCACCTTCTTGAGAAAGTATTCCAGATTGCTCCACAGGCAGTCCTGGGAAATGCAGCCCAGCTCCGTTATGGGCCGGGCCGGAATCAAATCGTTGTCAAAACCGGTGACCGTGGCATCCCCTTCCAGCGCAATATTTGTATTTGTCCGAAACCACCCCCACACAGGCATCCAGTTGTAGCAAACCGTCTTTATCCCCAGGGCGGACATATTCTTTAACAGCAGGATGAAGTGTTCAATCGCCTCATCGCGTCCCTCTAATCCCAGCTTCACATCATCCAGAAATCCAACACCTTCCACAACCGAAAAATCCAGCCCGAAGCTCTCCATGGAAAGTTTGGTTTTTAAGAGCGGCATGTAGTCCCATTCATGGATGTAGGGGGAAAATCCACCCGCCCATCCGGCACTGGTCACAGCATAACGTACCCCCAGCTGCTGAGCATGATGCTGTAAAATTTCGTGTTTCGGATTAAAAAATGCAAATCCAAGCTTCATTTCTCTGCACCTCCATTTCAACTTACTCTTGAAGTTTTGAACATTTTGCATTATTGCATAACTCCACTATATGCCAT
>URUZ01000185.1 GCA_900551225.1 uncultured Clostridium sp. | reverse complement strand
AAATAAATGCGTTTTATTATAAAGAAATTACTTGCAATTTCTGAGGAAATAGTTTATTTTATTTAAAGAACGAGGGCGTTCTCCCTATAGGGGGAACGCCCTTTTTGTGGAATATGGCGTGACGCCGGGAGAATCATGAGACCGGCTGTGACAGATAAGAGAGGATGGAACAATCTATGAGCGATGTACTGAATGTAACAGAGATGTTCGGTAAAAATGTGTTCAATGACGCTGCTATGAGAGAGCGCCTTCCAAAAGGCGTCTACAAGAAGCTGAAAAAGACCATTGAGGACGGAGCGGAACTGGACCCCAGCATTGCGGAAGTAGTGGCGCATGCCATGAAGGACTGGGCGATTGAGCGGGGAGCAACCCACTATACCCACTGGTTCCAGCCTCTGACCGGTGTTACCGCTGAGAAGCACGATTCCTTCATATCCGCGCCCTGTGACGGCAAGGTGCTGATGGATTTCTCCGGCAAGGAACTGATCAAGGGAGAGCCGGATGCCTCCTCCTTCCCCTCCGGCGGCCTGCGGGCTACCTTCGAGGCCAGAGGGTATACGGCGTGGGACTGCACCTCCCCGGCATTTCTCAGGGAGGATGCCATCGGCGTAACCCTGTGTATCCCCACCGCATTTTGCTCCTACAAGGGCGAGGCACTGGACAAAAAGACGCCCCTGCTGCGCTCCATGCAGGCAGTGAATGTGCAGGCGCTGAGAATATTAAGACTGTTCGGCAACACTTCGGCCAGGCGGGTAACCCCCTCCGTGGGACCGGAACAGGAGTATTTTCTGGTGGACCGCGCCAAATATTTACAGAGAAAAGATCTTGTCTATACAGGGCGCACACTGTTCGGCGCAATGCCCCCCAAAGGACAGGAGATGGATGACCATTACTTCGGCGTGATCCGGGAGCGGGTGGGCTCCTACATGAATGAGGTCAACAAGGAGCTGTGGAAGCTGGGCGTTCCCGCCAAGACCCAGCACAATGAGGCCGCTCCCGCCCAGCATGAGCTGGCGCCTATCTACGAGGAGGCCAACCTGGCTGTGGACCACAACCAGATTGTCATGGAGACCCTGAAGAAGGTGGCGGGGCGTCACGGCATGGCCTGCCTGCTGCACGAGAAGCCATTTGCAGGCGTCAACGGCTCCGGCAAGCACGACAACTGGTCCCTGACCGGGGACGACGGCACCAACATGCTGAACCCAGGCGACACACCCCACGAGAACATCCAGTTTCTGCTGGTGCTGGCCTGTATTGTGAAGGCAGTGGACATCCATGCCGACCTGCTGCGGGAATCCGCTGCAGACGTGGGCAATGACCAGAGGCTGGGGTCCAATGAGGCGCCGCCCGCCATCATTTCCATCTTCGTGGGAGAGCAGATGCAGGATGTGATTGACCAGCTGTGCAGTACCGGTGAGGCCACCCATTCCAAGATGGGCGGCACCTTAAAGACCGGCGTGGACATCCTGCCGGACCTGGACAAGGACGCCACGGACCGCAACAGGACCTCACCCTTTGCATTTACCGGCAACAAATTTGAATTCCGCATGGTGGGTTCCTCCGATTCGGTGGCCTCCCCCAACATTGTGCTGAACACCATCGTGGCCGAGGCCTTCAGGGATGCTGCCGATATCCTGGAGAAGGCGGAGGACTTCGATGTGGCGGTCCATGACATGATCAAGGAGACCCTGGCCGCCCACAAACGCGTTATTTTCAACGGCAACGGATATTCCCAGGAGTGGGTGGAGGAGGCTGAGAGAAGAGGGCTTCCCAACATCCGCACCATGGTGGACGCCATCCCGGCTTTGACAACAGAGAAGGCGGTGAAACTGTTCGAAAGCTTTGACGTGTTCACCAGAGCTGAGCTGGAGTCCAGGGCTGAAGTGGAGTATGACAACTATTCCAAGGCCATCAACATAGAGTCCAGAACCATGATCGACATGGCCAGCAAGCAGATCATCCCCGCGGTGATCAAGTATATCACCCAGCTGGCAGCCTCCATTGCAGCCGTGAAGAACGCCTGCCCGGAAGCGGATGTCAGCGCACAGACCGAGCTTCTGCTGGAAGCCTCAGACCTGTTAAGCGACACCAAGACCGCCCTGTCCGCTCTGATCAGCGCCACAGATAAAGCCGCCGCTGCCTCATGCGGGAAGGTACAGGCTGAGGCCTACCGCCGTCTTGTGGTTCCGGTTATGACGGAGCTGCGCGCGCCGGTTGATAAGCTGGAGATGATGGTGGATAAGGAGCTGTGGCCAATGCCAAGCTATGGAGATCTGATTTTTGAGGTTTAATTTAATAGAGAAACGTGATGGGAAGCCCCTGGCCGCAGACTATATAGTGCGCGGCCGGGGGCTTTGTTTCGTGTATTGATGATTCCTGTTCAGGTCCGGTGAGGACCCGGCAGGAATTTGCTGCATTTTTTGACTGTATTCTTCCTCTTGCATTTTCATCAGGAAGTGATATAATGTTCATATATTTGATTTAAAGATAAAATTTGAACAAAATTACCGGCGAATGAGAGGGAATAACTGATGGATCGATATGGACTTGTGTGCAGAACCGTGCTGGAGCAGCCTTTAATCACGCAGAGGGAGATGGCCCAGAAGCTGGACGTGTCGCTGGGAACGGCCAACGCCCTGGTGAAGGAGTGTGTGGCCCTTGGACTGATTGCGGAGGGAGAACCCGATGCAGAAGGGAAAAAATGGAAGATCCTGGAAGCGGGCCGCGGACTTCTTGAAAAATACAAGGTGGACGGCGCGCTGATCATTGCCGCAGGGTTCGGCTCCAGGTTTGTGCCGTTGACCTTTGAGATGCCAAAAGGGCTTCTGGAGGTATTCGGGGAGCGGATGATCGAGCGGCAGATCCGCCAGCTCCATGAAGTGGGGGTGACGGACATCACCATTGCAGTGGGGTACCTGAAGGAGAAGTTCGAGTACCTGATTGATAAATACGATGTAAAGCTGCTGTACAACCCGGAGTATTCCAGCAAGAACACCCTTACCACCATCTGTCGGGCCGGAAAGGTGCTGGAAGGGCGCAATATGTACCTGCTGTCCTCAGACAACTGGCTGCGGGAGAATATGTTCCACGCCTATGAGTGCGGCGCCTGGTACAGCGCCTCCTTCCAGAAGGGGGATACCAAGGAGTGGTGCCTGTCCTTCAATAAAAAGGGACGGATAACGGATGTGAAGGTGGGGGGCAGGGATGCCTGGGTTATGTACGGGCCGGCCTATTTCTCCAGAGAATTCTCCGGCAGCTTCATGCCGGTTCTGAAGGCTTACTATGAGCTGCCGGGAACGGAACAGTTCTATTGGGAGCAGGTATACCTGGATATGTTAAACGGGGACGCGGCCCGCAGGATCAAGGCCGAGGACGCCGGGCTGCTGAAACGGGCGGCTGAGGAAGCCGGGGTCAGTCCGGAACACTGGGATGAGATAGGGATGGATGCCAACAGACAGCCTGAGAACCAGGTTTACGAGTTCGAGAACCTGGAGGAACTGCGCCTCTTTGACCCCAAATACCAGAACCAGTCGGACAACAAGGCCATGAAGCTGGTGTCACGTGTGTTTGATGTGCCGGAATCCCAGATCAGGGATATCCGCTGCCTGAAGGCTGGGATGACCAACAAGTCGTTCCTGTTCAGTGTTGAGGACCAGCATTATATCTGCCGGATTCCGGGGCCGGGGACTGAGCTGCTGATCAACAGGCAGCAGGAGAAAAATGTATATGACGCGGTGAAGCCCTTAGGGATCACAGAGCAGCTGATCTATCTGAACCCGGATACAGGCTATAAGATTGCCCATTACTATGAGAACGCCAGAAATGCTTCCAGCGCGGACTGGAAGGATATGGGCCTCTGTATGGATATGCTGCGTCTGCTCCACGGCAGCGGCATGACGGTGGACCATGACTTTGACATCAGGGAGCGCATTGACTTCTATGAGAAGCTGTGCAGAAGCCATGGCGGAACCCTGTTCGAGGACTATGAGGAAGTACGGGAGTGGATGAACTGGCTGATGGACCGCCTTGATGAGATGGGCAGGGAGAAATGCCTGTCCCACATTGATGCCAATGTGGATAACTACCTGTAAAACTTCTGGACTGGGAATATGCGGGGATGTGCGACCCCATGATCGATGTGGCAATGTGTGCCATTTACTCTTATTATGATGACAAACAGATGGAGCATCTGTTAGAATTATATCTGAACCGCAAACCGGCTGAGGAGGAATATTTCGCCGCCTTCGCCTATGCTGCCCTGGGCGGCTTCCTGTGGAGCCTATGGGCTGTCTACAAAAGTGTTCTGGGAGAAGAGTTCGGCGAATATACAATTATTATGTACCGGTATGCTAAAAAATATTATAGGAAATTACGGAAATTGTAATAAAAATGTTACCATTTCCCAGATTTCCTGTGCTATAATCGAAGATGTGTGAGAATGCTTTAAAGTTTTTTCCGGTATATGCAAGACACTTTAAGCAGGTTCAGGTCATGTGTGAGGAGGAAGAAAAATGGTACGTAAAAAAAAGTTTATGGCTCTGGCAGCAGCAGGGCTTATCACTGCAATGTCATTGGGGTCTGCATTTACAGCATATGCTGACGGCTGGACCAAAGCAGGGGACAAGTGGACCTATGTTGAGAACGGCGCAACCCGCAAGGGCTGGGTGCAGACCAGCGAAGGGTATTACTATATGAATCTGTCCAATGGTTACATGAGCACAGGTTTCGAGCAGATTGACGGTAAATGGTATTTCTTTAAGCCCAGCGGCCTGATGGCTACAGGCTGGGTGAATACTGACGATAAATGGTTCTATATGCTGGATGACGGCACTATGGTGACGGGCTGGCTGAAGATCGACCGGGGCAATAATGTGATTGACTTCTACTTTATGAAGGGCAACGGCGCCATGTCCACGGGCTGGCGGCAGATGGACAACGCCTGGTATTATTTCCAGGGCAACGGAAAGTGCGTTGTGAATTCCTGGGCCCAAATTAAGGACAACTGGTACCTCTTTGGAACAGACGGCAAGATGATGACCGGATGGGCTAAGGTGGACAACGACCACTTCTACCTGAACACGGACGGCCGCATGATGATTGACTGGCTGACCGACAGTGAAGGCAACAAATACTATATGGATAACACCAACGGCAAGATGTCAAAGGGATGGAAGCAGATCGGTGATTCCTGGTATTATTTCAGCGACAACGGCCACATGATGACCAAGTGGATTCAGCTGGCGGGCAAGTATTACTATCTGGACCCCACCACAGGCAAGATGGCGGCCAACACCACGCTGAATATCGATGGAAGCCAGTACAACTTTGATTCCAGCGGCGTGTGCCAGAACGCAGGCGGCGTGTCTGCCCAGAGTCCGGGAAGCAGCAACAACTCTTCAGGCAGCAATAACAGCAGCGGCGGACCCGGCGTTTCAGGCTCCGGCAGCGGCAGCCCTTCAAGCAACGCTCCGGGCGGTTCCTCCAACGGTCCGACCTCAGGCAGCAACAACAGCCCCTCCGGCAGTTCTTCCGGCGGCTCTCTGGAGCCGGGCAGGACGGACGGACCCAGATAGGGTGTTATGGTAAGATAAAATGATGGATGTCCCCTATGTCCCCCGGGACATCCATTTTTGATCCTGAAAACGGTCAAATGCACATATTAAGAGGAGAATTTTATGAAGAATGTGAGACACTTAAGGAAACTCCCCCTCGCCTGCGCTCAGCGGAAATGGGTGAGACGCTGCCAGGGGGCTGCCCTGGCGGGGATGATTGTTATGATGTCGGGAATGCAGACAGGCATTGCATGGGCCGCGGGCCCGGGAGAGACAGGCACAGCGGCAGTTAATCAGGGAGGGCCTGGTTCTTCATCCCAGAATACGGGCGGGAGCTCCAATTCCGGCGCGGCCAGCACCTATTCCGATGTCTGGAAAAAGGTGGGCGGTTTCTACAGGATGCCTGACGGAAGCGCCATCGAAAATGTACTGGCCAGGGGAATCGATGTATCACGCTGGCAGGGGGATATCAACTGGGGCCAGGTTGCGGCGGACGACGTATCCTTCGTGATGCTGGGGACACGGTCCAAGGGCGCGGTTGACCCATATTTCCACAAGAATATCCAGGAGGCCAGCAATGCGGGCGTCAAGGTGGGTGTCTACATTTACTCCCTGGCCATGAACCCGGAGCAGGCGCAGCAGGAAGCCGATTTCGTGCTGGATTTGATTAAAGACTACCCAGTGTCCTATCCGGTGGCATTTGACATGGAGGACAGCACCCAGGGCGTATTGTCCAAGGACGAGCTGGCAGCCATTGCCAACGCCTTTGGACAGAGGATCTCCGACGCGGGATACTATCCCATTATCTATGCCAATGACAACTGGCTGGCCAACAAGCTGGATATGTCCAAGATGAACTTTCCGGTGTGGGTGGCACGCTACTCCGCCAGGCCCGTGTATCAGTCCCCTGTGATGTGGCAGGCTACCAGCACAGGCTCTGTAAACGGAATCGGCGGCAATGTGGATATTGATTTCCAGTTTAAGGATTTTTCCGGGGTGATCCCGGCCAACCTGTGGAGAACCATCGGAGGCAGGACCTACTATTACCAGAACCACGCCATGCAGAAAAACACATGGATTGACGATGGGGACGGCTGGTACTACATGGATGGCGAGGGGCTGGCGTCCAAGGGCTGGCTGACCCAGAACGACAAGCGCTACTATCTGGATGAGACCACCGGGAAGATGCAGTATGGCTGGAAGGACCAGGACGGTTCCAGATACTATCTGGGCAGCAGCGGCGCAGCTTCCAAGGGCTGGGTCAATGACAACGGCGCCTGGTATTTCATGGACCAGAGCAGCGGCGTGATGAAGACCGGCTGGATAGATGAGGGCGGCAGCAGGTTCTTCCTTGAAAATGACGGCCGCATGGCAGTGGGATGGACCAACCAGGACAACAAGTGGTATTACATGGACGGCAGCGGCGCCATGACCAGAGGCTGGATTGATGTGGACGGTTCCAGATATTACATGAATGGGGACGGCACCATGAAGACCGGCTGGCTGGAGGACGGCGGCAGCTGGTACTATCTGCGGGGCAACGGCGCTATGGCCACCGGCTGGAGAGAGATGGACGGCACCTGGTATTACCTGGACAACAGCGGCCGTATGCTGACCAACTGGCAGGCAATCGACGGCAGCTGGTACTATTTTGACGGGCAGGGCCATATGGCCAAGGGCCTGACCGAGGTCAACGGCGTGAAATACTACCTTTCCCCAGAGGACGGACGGATGGCAGCCAACACCAACGTGACCGTGGGGGATGTGAACTACACGGCGGACGGCAGCGGAGCGCTGACTGAGGTTCCGGCAGACCAGGGCCAGCCTCAGGACGGCGGCCAGGGCAATGCGCCTGGCGGCGGCAGCCAGGGCAATGCGCCTGATGGCGGCAGCCAGGGCCAGCCCGGCGCGCCTGAGGGCAGCGGCCAGAGTCAGGGCAGCCAGGAAGCGCCCGGCCAGAGCGGATCTGGTGAGAAAAAGACCGGTGTGAACGGCGGACCCGGAGTATAGAATAAAGAGATAGATATAAACAGGGCTGCGGTTCCGGGTATTCCGGGCCGCAGCCTTCATTGTACGCTGTGATTGGCTGGGGAAGCATTTTCCTGCTGAAGGTTTCATATATTGTGAGATAGAATTATGAGAGACTGAAAGTGGGGACCGGCGGATGAAAATGATGGATAAGCTGAGGGTGCTGGCAGTGATAGGGGTGGCCGACATCCTGCTTATAGCCGGGCTGTGGTGGGCGATTGCCCAGTGGAACCAGCCTGGAGAAAGGGAGACGTCAGGCCCGGCCGGACAGGTACAGTGGGCCGGGCAGAACGCGGCCAGGCCTGCCGGTTCGCCGGGAGATGAGACCGCCAGTGAACAGCGGCCGGGAGATGGGGTAAAATGCGTGGCTCTTACTTTTGACGACGGGCCTCAGAGGGAGTGTACCAAGGATCTGCTTGACGGACTGAAGACAAGAGGGGCTAAGGTTACATTTTTCCTGATGGGACAGAATATTCCGGGCAATGAGGACCTGGTGCTGCGGATGAAGGAGGAGGGCCATCTCGTTGGGAACCACAGCTTCCGCCACATCCAGCTGACCAAGGCCGGCACCGACGCGGTGTGCGACGCAGTGGATAAAACGGGGAAGATGATCGAGGAGATCACGGGGGAGCAGCCACAGTACCTGCGCCCGCCCTACGGCGCCTGGAATGACGATCTGGAGTGCAGGGTGGATATGACCACAGTGCTCTGGTCCGTGGATTCCCTGGACTGGAAGCTGCAGAACCGCCAGAAGATTGTCCGGCGGGTCTTGAAAGATGTGAAGGATGGGGATATCATATTGATGCATGATATCTTTCCCACCTCTGTGGAGGCGGCGCTGGAAATCATTGACACGCTGACCAAGCAGGGCTATACTTTTGTTACGGTTGATGAACTTCTGATCGACTGATCAGAGTGGAGACGAAGGAGATACAGTATGGAGAAACAGGCGGATTTTGTACAGGACCGGCAGGATAAGGGCGATTTTCAGAACCTCTATTTTATGCATCTGCTGTTTATCCGGGAGCCGCGGCGTCCGGATCTGGAGACCATTAAAAAGGCTCTTGAGGAGCGGTGCGGGGAGGTGGATGTGGTCAGTTCCAATCCCCAGCTGACGTCCTTCGCAGTGAAGAAATATCCGGTTACATACAAGGACGGCACAGTACCGGCCCAGGTGCTGATGACAGAGGTCCAGGAGTTTGAACAGGACTCCATAGACGGATTTGCCAGAAGCCAGCTCTGGGATGTGCGGGACGGTTCCCGGCTTTTGGACTCCTGCAGATACCAGGTGATGATTTTTGACATGATGTCCGCGGGCCTGGAATACAAGGCGCGCTGTGAGCTACTGATGGACTGGATGGAGACTGCGGTAAGCCTTTTTGAGGACTGTGCCGCAGTGTGGTTCAAGCCTGCGGGAAAGCTGCTGACAGCGGATCAGGTGCGCAGCTGTAGCGTGCCCAGGGAGGACCGCTTTGTATACTTCGGAGTGAACGCCAGATTTTTTAATATCCAGGGAACCGAGGATCAGATTGTGGATACTCTTGGGCTGTATGCAGTGGGACTTCCGGATGTCCAGTACCACTTCAGGGGACTGGAGCCGGACCAGGTGGTGAACCACGCGTACAACGCAGCCTCCTACCTCTACAGCCAGAATGCACCCATTAACAGCGGTGAGACCATAGATGGAATCCAGGACGGCAGAATGAGCCGTGACGTCCAGTGGACGTGCCGCTATGAGGATGCGCTGATACAGCCGGTGCGTATGGTGATGGATATCTGCCCGGGAGAGTTTGCGGCTGGGAAACGCGGCGGGCAGGAATAAGAGGAGTGAAAATATGGATTTATTTGACTATATGAGAGAGAACAAAATGGAGACGGAGTCGCCGCTGGCTTCCAGGCTCAGACCCAGGACACTGGACGAGGTGGTGGGGCAGCAGCACATTGTGGGCAAGGACAAGCTTCTGTACCGGGCGATCAAGGCGGACAAGCTGGGTTCCATCATTTTCTATGGCCCGCCGGGTACTGGCAAGACCACGCTGGCCAAGGTAATTGCGGGCACCACCAGCGCGGATTTTAAGCAGATCAACGCCACGGTGGCAGGCAAGAAGGACATGGAGGAGGTGGTGAAGGAGGCCAAGGACAATATGGGCATGTACGGCAAAAAGACCATATTGTTTGTGGACGAGATTCACCGCTTTAACAAGGGGCAGCAGGACTATCTGCTGCCGTTTGTGGAGGACGGAACGCTGATTCTCATCGGAGCAACCACGGAGAATCCGTATTTTGAGGTGAACGGGGCCCTTCTGTCCCGGTCCAGGGTGTTTGAGCTAAAGCCCCTGGAGAAGGATGATATCATGGAGCTGATCCGGCGGGCGGTATACGATCCGGACCGGGGAATGGGCACCTATGATGCCGTGATCGACGATGCGGCGGCGGAGTTTCTGGCAGATACGGCCAACGGGGACGCCAGGGCGGCGTTAAATGCGGTGGAGCTGGGGGTTATGACCACCCAGAGAGATCCCGGAGACAAGAAGATCCACATAGACCTGGCCGTGGCCCAGGAGTGCATTCAGAAGCGGGTGGTCCGCTATGACAAGAACGGGGACAACCACTATGATACCATCTCAGCATTTATCAAGAGTATGCGGGGATCGGACCCGGACGCAGCGGTATACTACCTGGCCCGGATGCTCTATGCTGGGGAGGATATCAAGTTCATTGCCCGCAGGATCATGATCTGTGCGTCCGAGGACGTGGGGAATGCAGACCCCCAGGCCCTGACAGTGGCGGTGAGCGCCGCCC
>URUZ01000184.1 GCA_900551225.1 uncultured Clostridium sp. | reverse complement strand
TAAATTAACAGAACCTGAGAGAGTTCAATTTCCAAATGATATCTTTTTCTATTCGTAATATACAAATACAGTACAAGAAGGCCCCGCATGTGCGTGGCCTTCTTGTGTTACCGGGACGGCCGGACAAGAGGCCGATTAATTTTAATGACATCTTTTTCCATCAGGTGTATAATCATACAAAAGGAGAGGCAATTTATGAAAGATCTCATCAAGTCTGGTCTGGCCAGGAATCGGGATAAATTTATGGCCGCTTTGCCGGTGATTTTATTTTTCCTATTTCTGTTCTATTCCATTATCATGCTGTTCGGAATCTCATATGTGATCCTGGTTTCCGTGGTCACAGTATTATTTAAAACCAACTATCATAAAAATTTCACAGTCAGACAGCTTTTGACCCTGGTTGGAATGCCTTTTTTGATGGCGCTGCTCAGTTTCCTGGCCGGGCTGAACCTGCCCTTGTGCCTGCTTTTGAATCTGCTGACCCCATTTGGGCTGGTGCTTATGCAGGCCTCCCAGTTCAATCAGCTTGGGTACTTTGCCAATGCTATGTTTTTCACATTCCTTCAGCTGCGTCCTGTGAGCTGGGAAAATCTAGGTATCCAGATGTCAGCCCTTGCCTATGCCATGGCGGTATTGCTTCTGGCCCTTTTAATCTGTTCCCGCAGGAATAGACGGACGGATAACTTTGCCCTTGAAAAGGAAGGGATGCTGCTTCTCTCCAAAGCGCTGAGACTCAAACTGGACAGGGACCATGACACGGGACCCTCAGACAGGGTATTTGACATTTTACAGGAACTGTACAAGGAAGCCTACAACAACCGGGGCTTTATCCATGTGGTATCCCCCAAAGGGCATATACACTATATGTTTGCCCTTCTGTTCCAGCGGGCAGTGTATTTTCTCACAAACCCCTCCCAGGAAACATTGTGGAGCAGTCACAGCAATGGGGCCGGCATCCTGTTAAAAGAGCTGGCTGATTATATGGAGGAAGCCGTAAAAGTAGATTTCTGCCATCCGGGCCTGACAGAACGCGGCAGTGAACTTCTGGACAGGACACAGGGCAGTGAGGACGCCCCCTGCCTTTTTACCCGGTATTTTCTGAAGCTTTTTCTTCTGATCCAGGACCACATGGGGAAGATGTCGGAACCCAGGGCTGCCTGGAGACGCCCCAGGAGCCAGAAGCCCATAAGGAAACTGGTCCGGCGTATCAGGCCGGATACATTTGAAACCCGTTTTGCCCTGCGCCTGAGCATGGTATTGATGACAGGCTTTGCCTACAATATACTCAGCAATGCCAATCACGGTTACTGGTTTGCCCTCAATGCCTTCCTTCTTCTGAGGCCAATGTATGAGGATTGTACATACCGTTTGAAATCCCGTTTTATAGGAACCGCCGCAGGCTGCGTGCTGCTGCAGATCCTGTTCCCCCTTTTCCCCGGCACCCACGGGCATTTCCTGCTGGCCACCATCATGGTTGCGGGACTTTATATGGAACAGCCCGGCACGTGGAAACAGGCTCTCTTTTCAACCTGCTTCAGCCTGACCCTGGCCACGTTGGCTATACCGCAGAACATGGCCATTGGCCTGCGGCTTTTGTATGTTGTGATGGCTGTGCTGCTGGTGCTGGTCATAAACCGCTTCTTCTTTCCCACCAGTTTAAAGAGCCAGTTCCGTTACAATCTGCAGCAGCTTTTCCATATGCACCACGTGTATCTCAGAATGCTGTCGGACAGCCTGACTAAGCCCCTGGACTACGGAGTGATCTGCGAAGCCCAGATCAACTACCATTTGATTCACAACCAGATACGCCAGTACCTTGGCAAGGCAGGCGGGCGTGAGGCAGACTTTGCCGGAGAGGTTCTGCGGGCTTCTTGGTACATGGTCTCTGAGGCTGAACAAATGCTGTTTCTGATCAACAATCAGATGATAGAAGCCCTGGATGTGGGGCAAATGGATGATTATCTGATGTTCACGGCTGTTATGCTGGGAGAAATCCAGAAAATGATGGATATGAAGCCCGATAACACAGATATGGCCGCCACCATGGCAGGATATAAGCGCACCATGACAGGAGCGCCCCGGCTGTCCGCCCTGATGGAAAATTACTCAAAGCAGGTATCCCGCCTGTATTTGTGCGCATGCGCATATTCACGCAGCCGGCATAACAGCCATTGAATAGATGGATTATGACCGGCTGCCCTTCTCCTGCTCCCTGAGCAGCCGGTTCCACAATCGCTCAAATCCTTCCATGCAATCCATCTCCCCAATCTTAGATATTACCTCAGCTTCTGCCGCCTCAAATTCCCTCAGGATATCATCATCTGAAAAGCCATAGATCTTCTGCACTAATTCATCAACTTGATGCATTGTAACCCCCCTCATTTCGTTTGATGTCGATTGTCACTACTTAGTGGCAATATTAACATATTTTCAGGATATACTCAATACCATAATGCCACCAATAGGTGACAATAAAAGGAGGGTATGTCCATGCCATGGATTCTACAAGATGTACCGCTTGGACGAAATATACAAAATATCCGCATAGTAAAAGGCCTGACACAAACAGAACTTGTGGAACAGCTGCAGCTACGGGGGAGCCTGATGTCGCGCAGTACGCTGGCCAATATTGAGAGCGGTGTGCGCAATATAAAAGCCAGCGATCTGCGGATCATAAAAGAATTTTTTAATGTGGATTATTCAGAATTTTTCAAAGATTAAGAGGTGAAGTATTTTACTCCACTCCTGTCATATACAGCGGAATTACATTGATCACCGGCTCCTCATAGGGATGGACTTCCTTAACAGCTGCCACGGTCTCCTTCAGCCGGTCGGTCAGGCAGGTCACTTCCACTTTCAGCTCCGGCTCAGCGCTGATTCTGCCGCAGCTGCCGATATACGGCGCGCTGCCTTCAAGGGGTCTCCAGCACCCGGTCACAGGGCTGTATGACATGCAGCTGTCATATTTGCCGATATGTCCGGCGTCCACCCTCTGCAGAGCCATCTGGAGCAGCTCCAAGTGGGTCTCCGGTATAAAAATCTCTAATTTGCAACAGGTAAATGTTCGCATATAACGCCTCACTTTCTGTTTATCTCTTGTCATTATATATTTTAAGCCCCTGAAATACAATCAAAATGATGCTTACATACTATAGATCTGCCGGAAGCTGGGCAATGATGAACAGCAGGAGGGCAAGACCTCCTACCTGGATTGATCCTGACTGCCTCCAACGTCAACCTGGCCGCACTGTTAAAAGCACCTATTTATATTCTGACAGTCTGATTTGAAAATGAAAGCCTTGCGGATGATATTGACTCATTCGCAGGGCTTTTATTGTACATGGTATCGTTCATGAGCGATTCATAATGCAGTCTTATATAAACTTTCCATCTCAGACTCCAGTATTTCGTCTGTATATTTTTTTCCTTTTACTTCCATCTTTACCCGATTCCACTCCAGCTTTAAATACACCTGAGTATGTTTAAACAGTATATTGATTTCACTTTGTATGTTTTCATATTCATGTTTTTTAATCGCTGTGTTTATCCTGTCTATTGTATCAAGCATTGTGATATCAATTTTTCCTTTGCAGTTTAATAAAAATTCCAGGTAAAATGCCTTTTGATTCAGGTCGCCAATCATCTGAAGTGTCACTGTCTCCTTCATCGCATCAGCATTTATTATATTAAAAACAATCGCCATATACTCGGACATTGTTTTTCTCAATTCCTGTATCCACTCAACCCGCTTATCGGTAATATAACTGACCTCCAGCTGGCGTTTGGTATTCCTATACACCATATATCCGCTTAGAGCCACTGCGGCAAACGAAACAATGCCGGCGATGATGGCAGGTATTATGTAACTTCTGAAAATGTCATCCATTGTTTTAACCCCCTTCCGATTCATCATACACTAAAACTATTTAAAAAGAAAGGGTGATACCGCCAGCACGCAGAAAAAGCCAGATTGCTTATGCAAAATTGCAATTTCCATCACATTATGCTACACTTTAACAAATATCTGAGGGAGGACAGGCTGAATATGACCTTAAACCAAATGCAGTATTTTCAAATGATGTGCAAATACGAAAACTATACCAAGGCAGCCGCCGAGCTTTATATCTCCCAGCCGGCCCTCTCTCAGGCCATGCGGGAGCTGGAGGCGGAATGCGGGCTTCCGCTCATCGTCAGAAAGGGGAATCATCTGGCCATCACGGAAGCCGGGCGTGTGCTGCAGGCGGAGATCGATACGGTCCTGCGGCAAATGGGGCAGCTCCAGGAGAGCATCCACCAGATGGGGCTGACCCGCAACTATGTCCGTGTGGGGCTGTCCACCTTCAGCGGCAACACGGTATTTCCCAGTATCTGCCACCAGTATCACTGCCTGTACCCGGACATCACCATCCGCTGTACCGAGGATTCTACCCCAAATCTGTTCCAGCTTCTGGACAGCGGCCAGGTGGATTTAATCCTGACCGCCCCACAGAGCTACTCTTCCTGGGAGAATCTGGAAAAAAGCTACGATTTCCACCGTGTAAAGATATCCGGCCTCAACTTCTGTGTCCACAAGGACCATCCTCTGGCCGCACGTGATTGCATTTCCATTGAGGAGATCCTGGACGAACCCCTGGTGATGCTCAATGAACGCTATGCTGCCACCAAAAATCTGCTGGGGATATTCGCCCGGCATGGCGGGACCCCCAATGTTATTCTGTATACTACCCAGATGTACACCATTGAACGGTTCGTGGAGCAAAATGCTGCCGCAGGTTTCCTTCCTCAGGAGATTGCGGAGAACAATCCGGGCATTGTGGGGCTTCGCTGCGATGATACCCCGGAGCGGGTTGTGACCCTGATCTGGAAAAAGGGGAAGGTGCTCTACCCATCTATCAAGAAGTTTATCACCACCGCCCGACGGCTTTTTCCTGAGCCGGGGAACTCAGCGCCGGGGAACTGATCAGACCAGCGGAAATACCAGCGGCACATAAATAACAAAGCACAAAAATCTTGCAATGCTCAGAGGCAGGCCCATCTTGATCATGTCCTTCATCTTATAACCGCCTGCCTCATATCCCATGGTCATAGCCGGCGCGGCCATGGGCGTCAGATAACAGTTGCTGGACCCCTCCTGGCAGGAGAGCATCAGGGCACGGGAATCATAGCCGTTCTGCACGCAGATCAGTGCGGCCAACATTTTAAAGGCATTGTTGACAGCTGAGTTGGTGATAAACTGGGTCAGAATGGTGGAAATCAGGTACATGAGAATCATGATCATAATCGGGCTCAGATTGCCTGTGGCCCGGTTGAATACGTCGGCCAGCAGCACATCCGCTCCTGTTGTCTTCATGGCCGTGGCCAGCGGAAGGGTGCCGATTGTAATAAATATGACCGGATTGCTCATAGCCCTGATTGCCTCCCTGTCGTTCATGGCCCCGGAGAGTACCATGAAGAAGGCTCCCACAGTGGAGGCGTACCAGGTATTCACCCCAGTCAGGGCACAGGTGATGATACCGATAATAGTTCCCAGGAATATAACGGCCGCCGTCTTTTCCTGCTCTACAGTCATTGCCGCCTGTTTGCGCCTGCCCTCTCCCCCACCGGAAGCAGCGGACTCCACGGCCGGAATATTTCCGTAATCAGGCGCCAGCTTTGTCACCAGGAAAATAATGATAGGCGTCAGGACAATGACAGCCGGTGCTTTTACAAGCATGTTGGTAAAATAGTCAAATGTTCCGGTTCCCCCCAGGTTCTCCACAATGGTGTTGTTGGCCAGATAACTTCCGGCATTTCCACCCAGCGGGAAATAACCTGCCCACAGCAGAGAAAGGGTGCTGGCCCCGTACATGAATTTGCTGATGGGACGTTTCTGTTCCGCGCAGATGCCTATGATCATGGGGATCATAATTGTCATGGTTGCCGTTGCATTGACGAAACACCCCAGAAGGATAATGGGAATGGTGATCCCCACCATGATCTTGAAATCAGAAGAATCCGGTTTGATCAGCGTCTTGCTCAAACGGCTGATAATGCTCGTTTTTCCAATGCCTGCTCCCACCACGAACATGGATGCCATCATTACCACAGAGTTGTTGGAGAGGCCGCTCCACGCTTCCTTAAATTCCAATATTCCAGTTACTTCCAAGATAATCGGAATGATCATTGCCGCCACATGAATCTTTACTTTTCCAGATAAAATCAATCCAATAAAAATCAAAAATACCGCTAAAACTATCCCAATCTGTATTGTCATCGTGTGTAATCCCCCTTTTACATTACCTGTCTACAACCGAGCCATCCTCGTGAAGGCTGATCTTCCCATAGGAACCTTCAAACGGAAATACCTTATCAATGTCATCAATCAGCTCCACGCCCAGTCCCGGGCCATCGGGAACACGGATATATCCATCCTTCACCTCAAATGGCTGCTTCATCTCCCTGTCCAGCCGGCAGGTCTGGTTCATCATGGGGTATTCCTGGATCTCAAAATTGGGAATAACCGCATCCAGCTGCAGACAGGCCGCCGTGGATATTGGTCCCAGCGGGTTGTGGGGAATCAGGTAAACTCCCTTCTGCTCCGCTTCAGAGGCAATCTTCTTCCCCGCGGTCAAACCGCCCGCCACACACATATCCGGCCGTATGTAGCGCACCGGAGCCGCGGTAAGCAGGGAGTCGAACTCCATGGGATTGATAAAACGCTCTCCTGTTGCCACCGGAATTTCACATTGCTTAATAACAGTGCTCATGGCTTCCAAGTTGTCCGGTATGGGGTCCTCATAGAAATGGGGGCGGTACGGTTTCAAGGCCCGTCCAAGTTCAATGGCCTCCGCAGGCCTCAGGCCCCGGTGGCACTCAATGGACACGTCCGCATCCCAGCCAACTGCTTCCCGGATCTGCGCCATGGTCTTTGTCACACGGTTCACCAGCGCGGAAAATGTTTCCCCACAGGTTCCGTCCGGATTCTCCGGATGGCCGATAGAAAAACGGAACGCCCTGAACCCGGACGCAGTCAGCCCTTTGGCCGCCTCTGCCAGAGCATCTGTATTTTTACCTCTTGCATTGACATAGATACGGATCTTGTCCCGCATTTTTCCGCCTAAAAGCTCATAGCAGGGCACCCCCAGCTTCTTTCCCTTCAGATCCCACAGCGCAATGTCAATACCAGACACCGCCGCCTGGGTCACTGACCCTCGAAAATGCAGATTCCTGGTCAGTGCGTTCCAGATAAATTCAATCCGCATAGGGTCCTGGCCAATCAGCAGCCGCTCCATCTGCCTCACAACAGCAGCCGTGGCCTCCTGGTAAGCCCATGCCCCGCATTCCCCATATCCCACCAGCCCCTCATCGGTGCGGACACGGAGAAACAGATACCGTTTGCCTGCCAGGATTGGCTCAATCGATGTGATTTTCATCTTTCATCCTCCTCGTTTCTGTTAAATATCTCTGAACCCATATTAGCATTCCGGCCGTCATTTTTGAAATAGGTATTACATTGTCACTATAACCTGAACTTATAGACCGGCCCTTATACTGATTCAGTCGGATTTTTAATCGGATTTTTTAATGGATTTGACTTTTTACATGCAATGAATTACTATAGGAATATAAATTCAGTGAGCTGGCATTTTTACATGTACATAGATTGGAGGCAGACAAATGTTAGAGGAAAAGGATCTTGAGGCATTAAAAAACATACTGGACGGCAGATTTTCCCAGATGGAATCAACTATGGACAGCAAGTTTTCACAAATAGAATCAACCATGGACAGCAGGTTTTCCCAATCTGAAAATTTGGTACTCAGTGAACTTGAACGAACAAAGGCAATTGTGGAAAATAAGGTTGAAACGGTGCAGAAAAATCTGGATCAATTAAAAGAATATTACCGGATCACAAAATTAGAGAATGACAACACCTCACTTCTGCTCCAAATAGTGTCTGATTTACAAAAAAGGGTATCTGAGCTGGAAAAAAGATCTGCCTAAAAAGGTACTGTATGTGGAAATGCGGGCGGGGGAATCTAAACTCCCCCGCCCGCGTTACCTTTTTCGCGCCTAACCCATCTCCCCAAAACTCCCATACACATTCCCGCCATCCAACGCATTATACAGCTTGTGCTTACGTTCCAATAGTTTCAGCGTATGCTCCACATTCTCCTCCACCGGCTCAAAGAGCTCCGGCTGGTCTGATACCATGTTCTTATATGCTTCCTCCACATTCTCATAGATCCCCAATGCCACCGCCGCAATCATTGCCGCGCCCAGGGATGAGGCTTCACTGTTCTCATATCGGGCCACTTTTTTATTGTATATATCCGACTGTATCTGGCAGAACAGGTCCGAGCGCACCATGCCTCCGGCCACGCTGACCGTGCTGATCTTGCCGGACGTGATCTCGATCAGGCTCACATTGTCATTGATCTCAATGGCAATCCCTTCCATAATAGCCCGGATCATATCGCCCCGCTTCGTATTAAGGGACAGGTTGAAGAATATCCCTTTTGCCCCCGGATTCCAGAAGGGGGCCGCGCTCCCCTCAAAGTGCGGGAGCAGCATTACCCCGTTGGAACCCACCCGGGAACCGGCGGCCTCCTCATTCATCCTGTCATAGGCTGCGCTGCAGTCCTTCAAATCCGGGCACAGCTGTTCCTTCATCCACCTGTATGTAGAGCCTGTATTGAAAATCCCCGCCTCCATGATCCACTGTCCCGCAATTGCCGATGCCTGGCACAGCACCCTTGCGCTCCGCTCAAATGCCGGGCGCTCCACCGCGCAGATCACAAAGGATCCTGTGCCTGTATTGGCCTCTGCCACACCGGGCTTCACCACGCCCAGAGCCACGGCAGCGTTCTGCTGGTCCCCTCCGGCGATGATCACCGGAAGCCCCCGGGGAAGGCCGGTCTGCTCTGCCACGGCTTCTGTCAGGCCGCCGGCTGTTGTTCCCGGAGGCACCAGACGGGGCAGCCGCTCCTCCCGGATTCCGGCCTCCTTAAGCAGCTCCTGGTCCCATGTAAATGTCCGTATATCCATCAGCATGGTGCGGCAGGCCTGGGAGTGGTCGGTGACATATTCCCCTGTGAGACAGTGGATCACCAGATCCTGAACCCCAATGAATTTCTCCGCGGCGTCATAGATCTCCCTCTGGTTTTCCCTGAGCCACAGAATCTTCGGAAGCACAAAGTATGGGTTGATCCTGAGACCGGTCCTGCGGTACAGCCCCTGCATGGTGTATTTCCGGATCAGCTGCCCGCACTGTTCCACCGTCCGTTTGTCCTGCCACATGATGGCGCTCCGCAGCGGCCTGCCGTCCTGCCCCATAGGGATCAGGGAGGACCGCTGGGAGGTCACGGCTATGGCCATCGGCCGGTCCTCCCCTGTCTCAAAATATCCGGACACCCCCTTCAGACAGTTTACCGCCGCATCCAGCCACGACTGGGGGTCCTGCTCCACATAGCCCGGCTGTGGAAAATCTGAATGGTATTCACAATAAGAGGTGCTTCTCCTGCTGCCGTCCAGTCCATAGACAACGGCCCGCATGCCGGAAGTACCGATATCCAATGCAATCAAACTCATTCCTATTCCTCTTTTCCTGGTCCATATCATTCTGCCCTATAACAGGCCCGGCAGCACGCCGGTGAACATGCTTAAAATCACAAGGATCACAAGGGCTGTCAGCCCTGCAATGGTTCCACCCACAGTCCACACCTTGATGGTTCCCTGGACATCGAATTTGCTGAACCGGTTGATGACCCAGAAGCCGGAGTCATTGGGCAGGGATAAGCCGATGCCGCCTGCACAGATTGCCAGGGATACCAGAATCGGAGAGACGCTGGCCATGCCCGCCAAAATGGGGGAAAAGATTGCCGATGTGGTAACCAGCGCCACGGTAGTGGAACCCTGGGCCGCTCTTAGCACCTGGCTGATCACAAAGGCCGCGACGATCATGGCGATGCCTGCGCCCTCGGTCATGCCTGACATTCCGCCCACCAGCTTCTCCCCGATTCCCGTCAGGTTGATGATGGCGCCGAAAGCGCCGCCTGCGCCTGTGATGGCCAGGATGATTCCGGACTGGGTGGCCGCCTCTGTGATCACATCGTTAAAGGAATCCTTGATGTATTTCCGCAGGGAGAAGAAGGCTGCCAGAAGGCCCACCAGCAGGGCGATATTTTTATTTCCGATAAAGCTGAAGAATACATATGCGGAGGACCCCGGCTCCAGCAGCATAGAGGCGATGGTGCCTGTTAAAATGATAATAATAGGCAGAAAGATCAGGAAAATGCCCAGTGCGCCGGAGGGAAGTTCTCCGGATTCTTTGATCTCCTCCTCCTCAATATCGTCACTGTCTCTTATACACATCTGACGCTGCCGACGAGCGATCTAGTGTAGATCTC
>URUZ01000183.1 GCA_900551225.1 uncultured Clostridium sp. | reverse complement strand
GTAACCCGTCCCCGAACCTTCCCGCCCGCAGCCCCTGGCTCTCACGGACGGATGAATCTAACTCCGCCCGCGTACCCTTCCACCCCTAACTTCCAGGCCATATCTATGAAACACGTACCAACGGATGAACTGATTTCATCTTTACAAAGAGCGGAACATACTCAATAATCAGCGCAGAATTTTCCAGTCCATACCATCGGGCCGGGGACCCTGCGAAATGACGGAGGGCATATTTCAGGGAGATGGCCCCTCTCTTATAGGAAGGGATATCGCTCTCCGGCACCAGCACCTTCCTCAGCATACAGAACCGGAAGGTTCCGATAACACTTGGCTCATAGATGGAATATCTCCGCTTCTGGGGCGGCAGCTCCCCTTTTGCCACCAGATCGCAGGTGATCTGGCGCAGATACACATTGATTCTCTGGTCCACCTTGAATCCCAGCCTCAGCTGTACCCGGAACACATAATCCGTGCCCATGCTGTCCACCGTATATTCCGTGGTGTAAGGTTCATCCGTAACAGTGATATTGACGAACCAGTAAGCATTGGCCCGTTTTGGCTTTTTATCAAAAACAGAGTACAATATATCCCGGTCCAGTGTCTCCTTCCTGCTGTCCTTGGTCACATACACCAGGTTATCTGCCAGAAACTCCTGGGTGTCATCCTTCCTGAGCTCCCCCAGCTTCTGCAGATAGCGGTCCAGCGGCAGACGCACCGACTGGGATTCCTCGATGGCTGTCCCCACATGCCACACGATCATAACCCCCAGAAGCAGGAAGGCCATAATCAGGGCCACATATCCGCCTCGGCTGAATTTATTCAGGCTGGATACGAAAAACGTGCTCTCCAGCCCTCCAAAAAATGTCAGGAACACAACAGGCAGATACCGCTGCCCCTTCACCTTGCGCAGATACACAAACAGCAGCAGCGTGGTCATCAGCATGGTCAGTGTGATCGCAAGGCCGTAGGCTGCCTCCATGTGGGCGCTGGTGCGAAACAACAGCACTACAACCGTACAGCCGATCCAGATGACGGCATTTACCAGGGGGATGTAAATCTGCCCTTTGGTCTGGGACGGATAGAATATCTGCATGTGGGGCATCAGATCCAGCCTGCTGGCCTCCGACACCAGGGTAAAGGAACCCGTAATCAGCGCCTGGGACGCAATGATTGCCGCGGCAGCCCCCAGGAATACGGCAAAGGGGCGCACCTCCATGGGCAGCATCTGAAAGAAGGGGTTCATATCCGGTATCAGCCCCAGCGATGGCTCCGTCTTATTCCCAATAAGCCAGGCCCCCTGCCCTAAATAGTTCAGGATCAGGCAGACCTTCACAAAGGGCCAGCTGGCGTAAATGTTCCCCTTGCCCACATGGCCCATATCTGAATAGAGGGCTTCCGCTCCTGTTGTTGCCAGGAATACGCCTCCCAGGATCATGATGCCTGCGTGGTTGGACGGGCTGGTCAATATCCTGACTGCATACACGGGATTCAGCGCCCGGAACACACTCATATCATTTACAATGTTTCCCACGCCCGCAGCTGCCAGGAATAAGAACCAGAGGCACATCACAGGCCCGAAGGCCCTGCCGATGGAACTGGTCCCAGCCCTCTGCACCAGGAACAGGCATGCAATGATCACCAGCGTAATCATCACAATCTTATTCTGCCCCTCCCCCAGCACCAGATGCATGGACGGGATGCTCCTAAGCCCTTCTATGGCTGTGGTGACTGTTACAGCCGGAGTCAGGACCCCGTCGGCAAGGAGGGCGGCTCCGCCCACCATCGCCGGGATGATCAGCCATTTCCCGTGGTTTTTCACCAGGCTGTAGAGGGAGAATATGCCGCCCTCCCCGTGATTGTCGGCCTGCATGGCCACCATCACATATTTTACTGTTGTCAAAAGGGTGACGGTCCATATAACCAACGACAATGTACCGAGAATCAGCTCATCACTCAGCTGGCCCAGACCTCCATTCCCCTCGATAATGGACTTCATCACATACATGGGAGAAGTCCCAATATCCCCATATACCACGCCCAGCGTAATCAGTGCCGCGCCGGCGCTGACCGGAATGCCTGTTTTATTCACATTGCCCGATTTCATTTCAATTCCTCTTTTCCGACGTTAAGATTCTACCGATTATATCAGACGCCGGAAAAAGCTACAAGTTAAGGCTTTGCTATAAATGCTATTCTTTGACCTTCTCCTCCTCCTTAATCTCCCAGTGTATCAGGAAGGTCAGAGCCGCGCGCAGGGCGATGATGCCCGCCACAAGCCCGATCTCCTTCCACTGGCGGACCACAACCGTGCGCAGTATCTCGCTTCCCATCTTGAATTCCAGGCCCATGGCAAGTCCCTTGGCAAGATAGATCTTCGTGTCGGGGGAATGGCGCAGAAACTTGATAAAACTGGCCAGCCCGGATTGGATGATAATTCCCACGCCAATGAATTCGAAAATAAGGATCGCTGCATTTGCAATTAAGGACAGGAGTTCTTCTAAAAATTCCATTGGTTTTCCTCTTTCTTAAGAACTTGTTTACAGTTTACCCATTTTCCGCCCATTGTTGCAGGTTCCCTGGAATTACAGCAATATCACCCGCACACTGCCGCCTGCTTCCACTGCCTCCGTCCCCTCGGGGATATCCACCAGGCAGTTGCACCCGGACATGGAGCTTAAGATCCCCGACGCATGCTTTGCCACCTCCGGAATCCGCACCTGTCCGTCCCTGTAAACCCCACGCAGGAACCGTCTGGAGGGGCTGGCCTTGGGGAATCCCTGGGGCAGCGTACCTGCGCATACCTGGGGAACCAGGCCCGGATCACGGGTCACCTGGGCCAGCAGGGGACGCACCAGCAGCTCGCAGTCCGCCAGGGCGCCGAAGGGGTTCCCGGACAGGCTGACCACAGGCGTTCCCCCCAGCACGGAGCCGATGGTGGGCATCCCGGGCTTCATCCGGATCTTCCAGAACAGGCGGCTGGCCCCTGCAAGCGGCAATGCCTCATGCATGATGTCCTTCTTCCCCACGGACACGCCTCCTGTGGTGATCATCAGATCCACAGTTCCCGCCGTCTCCGTCAGCAGCCGGGCCATCACCTCCGGCCGGTCGGGAACCCGCCTCATCACCGTCACCTCTGCCCCCAGCTCCCGCAGCCGGGCGGTGAGGAAATACAGGTTATTGTCATAGATCTTACCGGGCAGAAGGGGTGTTCCCGGCTCAGCCAGCTCATCCCCGGAGGCAAACACCGCCACCCGCGCCCTGCGCCATACCCTGGCGCTTGTGCGGCCCAGACCGGCCAATATCCCCTGCTCCACATAAGTCAGCCTTGTGCCTGCCGGCAGCACCAGGGTCCCCGTCAGGATGTCCTCCCCGCGAAAGCAGTAATTACCATGTGGCGGGCAGGGCTTATACACCTGGACCAGGTCCTCCCCATAGTCTGTCTGTTCCTGGTAAATGCAGCAGTCCGCCCCCTTCGGGATAGCCGCCCCGGTCATGATTCGCACCGCCTGTCCCGGACCTACCTCACGATCGGACCATCCGCCTGCATCCACCTCGCCCATGACATGGAGAACAGCAGGGCAGTCCCGGGAAGCTTTCTCAATATCCGCGCTGCGCACCGCATAGCCATCCACCGGCGACCGGTCAAAGGGCGGATTGTCAATCTCCGCGTACACATCCTCTGCCAGAATCCTCCCCGCACACGAGAGAATGGCCGCCTCCTCCACCTCTTTTACCGGGCTGCAGTATTCCCCCAGCTCACTTAAGGCCTCTTCCAGGGAAATCCGCTCCTGCCCCTGCCTCTCCTGTAATATCTCCATGGTCCTTTTTCTCCTTCAAACGTCATATATCGTTTTAAGCGGGCCGATACACCGGCCCGCTTCTTTCATTTTCCCATTAAACTCCTATGTTGTCAACCAGTACCGGTCAGCCTTTTTTTGAACCTGATACCAGCATTTTATAAAATCCGAACAGCACCATGCCGATAATGGCAGTGGTCAGATAGATCTGGATTCCTGCCACCTGCTTAATCACCCCGGATATGGTCTCCTGTCCAATGCCCTGGAAGTAGGCCGCCGCCTTGTTGGAGGCCACAATGCCGATGGCCATGGGGAAGGTCAGCCCTGCAAATCCCGGTGCAAAGGGCACGGAGAAGAAGGTGGGAAGCTTCACCACAATGAAGGCCAGGGAGGCCAGCACGCAGATGTAGAGGATGGTCACAAGAGTCAGGCTGGGGTTCTCAGCCAGGTTCAGATAGCTGGAGATACACAGGCTGCAGGGAGCCAGCACGATAGCCTGGGTGTGCAGCATACCCGGCTTCACATCCCTGGTGGCAAGCCGCCACACCATAAAGGGGATGGTCACTGTGTAGATTCCCAGGCCCCAGTACAGCACAGCCTTGGCCATCATGGGCGGCAGCATAGCCGCTCCCACCACGGTGGAAACCATGATGCCGTTGAAGGTTACAAACCAGCTGGGCACAAAGGTGTCCAGGTTCACGCCGTGGAACACATTTCTCCAGAGGAACACCAGGATGTGCAGAGCGTGGAGGCAAACCGCTGCGATCAGCACCATGCGGCAGGCCTGTGGAAACCAGTCCTTGTAGTAGCTGGTGAGGATCATGGTAACCATGGTGATTCCCGCATACAGGCTGGCCGGAACCGTGTTCTTGTACTCATTGTTCACCACGCCGAAATGCAGCACGATCTTGGCTATATAAAACAGCAGCACAACAGTGGTCGCCCACATGGTCAAATGGCGCACCCAGTCATAACCAAGGGACTGGTAAATGTTGCTCAGTGTGGCGGCTCCAAGCATGGTGGCCACCACGGGAATCGGCATATTTTTTAATCTCTCACTCATTTAAGGTTCTCCTCATAATAGAATTCGAAGTTCTCGTCTGTATGGAAAAAGTCGGAATAATCAATGTCAAACAGCGGCTTCCTCACCCTGGATATGTCGATCTTCCTGGCGATCAGCTGGGCCAGCACGCCGCCATAGGATAGATCGCCCTGGAGAATGGCCCCGCAGATCCGTCCGTCCTTGTGGATGACCTTGCGGTACAGCCCATCCCTGCACTCCATTACCTCTGTGTAGCTGTCGTCCGGCTTCTCCGGCACGCCCAGGGCCATGGTGGGAATCTCCAGGAAGTTCATGGTGGATTTGCTGGCGAAGAAGTCCTCTGCCCTGGTGTCGAACCCAGCCATGTTGTCCGCCGCGATCATCCCCTGCTTCACAGCCGCAGGCCAGATGGGCGAGCGCCCGGTCACATCCCCGGCCCCGTACACATCGGGATCGCTGGTGCGGCCGTACTCATCGATCACCAGGCCGAAGCTGTCGCAGGCAATGCCCGTTCCCTCCAAAAATCCCACATTGGAACAGACGCCTGCGGTCACCAGCAGCAGGTCGCAGGGGATCTCATGACAGTTCCCGTCCGCCCCGGCCAGAACCAGGCCGTCGATACGCCCGGAATCATCACAGCGCACCTCTTTGATCGCACAGCCCAGGTGCAGCGCAACTCCCTTTTCTTCCAGCGCCTTCTCATAGACAGCCGCGCTGTGGTGATCCAGCTGCTTGACCAGCAGGCGGTCCGCCATCTCCACCAGATCCACCTTCAGGCCCCTGTGCAGGAAGCCCACGGCCGCGTCCAGCCCGGTGAGCCCGCCGCCCATGACCACAATGTGCCCGGCGTTCTCAGCGGCCTTCATAATCTGCCGCACCTCATCTATATTGCGGAAGCCGAATACGCCTCCCGCCTCCCTCAGCCCCTTCACCGGCGGAAGGAAGGTGCGGGAGCCTGTGGCGATCAGCAGCTTATCGTAGGAGATCACGGAACCGTCGGAGAGGGTCACCGTCTTCTCCTTCTCGTCAACTGCCACACAGTCCACGCCCCGCTTCCAGTCCACGCTGTACACAGTCTCAAAATCCGGCTCTGCAAAGCACAGCTCCTCCTCGGTTCTGAGGCCCCCCATGTAGTGATGGAGAATACAGCGGGAGTAAATGATCTCGTCCCTGGACACCATCACAATCTGCGCATCCGGACAGCGTTTTCTCAACTGGCGCACGCCGTTTAAACCGGCTGCGGAAGCTCCTAAAACAACGTATTTCATACTTCCACCTCCTCCATTGTAATGGCCTGCATGGGACAGATTTCAACACACATGGGGTCCGGGGTGCCGTCCTGGCTCCGGTGGACGCACATGTCGCACTTCATGATCTCCTTATGCTCCAGCCGGTCGCTCTTAAGCACGCCGTAAGGACATGACATGATGCACATGTAGCAGCTGGCGCATTTCTCCTTGTCATACTCCACGAATCCCGTCTCAGGGTTCTTGTGCATGGCGCCGGTCATACAGGTGTAGACACACTCCGGCTTCTCACAGTGGCGGCAGAATATGGGCGCGCATTTCCCGGCGCTGTCCACCACCACACGGTTCCTGGCATCACTGCTCTCATGGCTCACCACGCAGGCTGTCACACAGGTCAGACATCCGATGCAGCGGCTCCTGTCTATTTTAATTCGATACATGGCAGTTCCCTCCTTGTAATTAGATCGCCTCTGTCTCAAAGTTCACAGGAGTCGCCTTGTAGGATGGCTCCTTGGAATATGGGTCGTATATGGACGGCGTCAGTTTGTTGCACTCCACATAGTGGATGGGCGCGTACAGCTCTCCCTTTGACACATGCCCGGAGATCCTGGCTTTGAAACTGGCGCTCTGGCCGTTGGCGGAGCGGACCAGCAGGCGGTCGTTCTCCTTCACGCCCTTTTCCGCGGCCAGCTGTGGATTGATGAACAGATATGCCTCCTTGGAGACAGCGTCCTCCACAAACTGCACCTCTTTTGTCCTGGACTGGGTGTGCCACTGTCCCACTGTACCCCGCCCGGTGTTTAACATGTAGGGGAATTCCCCGGTAAGAGGCAGGGGGTTATCCACTGGCTTCTCGAACTTAAACTGGGCCTTTTTGCTGGGTGTGAAGAAGTTTCCATCCTCATAGAGCCTGCGCTGGTCCTCCTTAAGTTCCTCCCCTTCCCTGAAGGGCCACTGGATTCCATTGGAATTCTCCAGCATTTCCCAGGTCACGCCTGTGATGTCTCCGGGCATGCCCTTGGAGCATTTGCGCATCAGGTCAAAACATCCCTTGGGAGTCTCCCAGCCCTTCAGCAGATCACCCATTCCCAGGGCTCTGCCCACGCCCAGAACAGCCTCGTAGTCGGAGATTTCGTTCTCCCCGCGCTCCAGACAGGGACGCATGGCGGACAGGCGGCGTTCCAGGTTGATGTATGTGCCTTCCTTCTTGATGCCGGGCACCACAGGGAAGAATACGGTGCAGTCCTCAGCGCTCTCAATGGTATCATAGATGTCCTGAACCACGAACAGCTCCAGCTTTTTGGCAGCTTCCGCAAATGTCTCGTTGTTGGTCCAGCTGTGGCGCGGATTGGTGCAGAGAATCCACAGCCCCTTGATCCTGCCCTCATTGATGCCCTCAATGATCTGGTTGTAGGTGGCTGTGGGCTTCTGGGCCAGCACGCTCTCATCCACGCCCAGTGCCGCTGCCACTGCGGCCCGCCTGGCCGGGTTGGTGAAGTCGCCGCCCGCGTAGAGCACGGCGGTGTTGCTGTAGGCTCTGGAGCCCATGGCATTGCATTGTCCGGTGATGGAGTTGGCCCCTGTTCCGGGCCGTCCGATGTTGCCGGTCATCAGCGCGATATTGATGATGGACTGGGCCGTGCGCACCGCCTCATAGCCCTGATTGACGCCCATGGTCCACCAGAAGGACACCCGCTTGCCCCGGTGGATCAGCTCCGCCAGCTCCAGAATCTGCTCCGCCTTAAGGCCCGTGTTCTCTTCTGCCTGGTCCAGGGTATAAGCCGCTGCAAATGCCTTGAAGTCCTCATACCCCTCTGTGTGGGCGGCAATATACTCCTCATTGACATAGCCCTTGTCGATCAGCACCTTGGCCAGGGTGTAGAACAGGTATAGATCCCCCTTCCAGCGCACTGGATACCAGTAATCCGCGTTCATGGCTGTCTCCGACTCCCTGGGGTCAATGACAATCACCTTTTTGTCCGGATCTTTGTTCATCCGCACCCTCTTCCAGAGGATGGGGTGGGCCACCACCGGGTTGGCTCCCACGAACACAATGGTGTCCGACAGCTCCAGGTCGTTTAAGGTGTAGCCCGGCGCGTCAAAACCGTAGCTCTGCTTGTGGGCCACCACCGCGGTGGCCATGCACAGCCTGGTGTTGCCGTCCACATTTGTCTTTAAATAATTGCGCATCACATGGCCGAACAGGGCGAATTCTTCCATGGTCAGCTGCCCTGTGCTGATGCCGGCAACGCTCTCCGGCCCGTATTTTTCCTGTAACCCCTTTAGCTGGTCCGCCACATGCTTAAAGCCTTCCTCCCATGAAACCTCCTTCATGGAGCCGTCCGCCTGGCGTATCTTCGGCAGCGGGGAAGTCTTTACCACGGTCTGCTGCTTATCCAGGGACAGCCCCTTGATACAGCAGAAGCCGTCGTTGACCGGATACCCCTTGGTGGGCAGCACCTTCACGATCCGGCCGTCTTCCACATAAAAATCCATGTTGCAGTCCAATGCACAGTAATTGCAGGTTGATTGTACCTTTTTCATGTCCTTCTCCTCTCCCGTCAGTACCTGACGCCGCTCCAGTAGATCCGCTCCTCCACCTCAGCCTCAGCCGGCAGTGTCACGTCCCTCAGAGCCCACCGCTTGAATTCCTCGAACCCGGTCCGGTCCACAATGTAGCCAATGTGTTCCTTGCCGCCGGGCGCCTGGGGATCTATATGTTCCCGCACATAGTCATAGGTGTTGGTAATAATTCTTAAAATGCTCTCCTCATCGGCCCATTTGATAAAGTTCTCACCCAGCCTCGGATTCTTCTTGCCGGTCCGCCCAAGGAGCGTCAGCCGGTAATACTTCTTCTCACTGCGCACCCACGCCCTGGTGGGACACTGTACCACGCACTCCCCGCAGCCGATGCAGTCCTTGTGGGACCGTTTCACCCTGTAGTTCACCGTCTCCAGCGCGCCCACGGACTTCTTCTGGCAGGCCTTCACACAGGCCCCGCAGCTGACGCAGCGGTCGGCCCTGTACTCCGGCATGGTCATGCCCATGATACCGAAATCATGCATCCGCACCTTGGCGCAGTCATTGGGACAGCCGGTGAGCGCCACCTTCACGTGCAGATTGTCTGGAAATACGGCCCGCTCGATCTTCAGCGCAAAATCGCTGGTGTCATAGCAGGCGTAAGGACAGACCTGGCTGCCCACACAGGCGGAGATATTTCTGGTGCCTGATGCAGAGTATCCCTTCTCCCGCTCCGGCTGGTTGATGCCCAGCCCCTCAATCACGGGCTGGAGCAGCAGGTTCACCTTCTCCATATCCTCATACCGGATGCCCGGAATCTCAAATCCCTGGCGCACCGTCATGTGCACGCTGCCGTTGCCGTAGGTTTCGGCGATCTCCTGGATCATGGACAGGTATCTGGCGTCCAGATGGCCTCCGGGGACCCGCACTCTGGAGGCCGTCAGCCCCCGCTCCTTGGTGACGCGGAACGCATTTTTCTTTAATTTCTTAGTATTTACATCCATCTTTTCTGCCTCCTGCTGCTCTAGTCCACCAGATATTTACCGGCTGTGTAGGGGAACACCGGGCCGTCCACGCAGACGTATTTGTCCCCGATGCGGCAGTGGCCGCATTTGCCGATGCCGCAGCACATCTTGCGCTCGTAGGATACCCAGATATTCTCCTCCCTCAGCCCCCGCTTTAACAGGGCCTGCACAGAGAACCGCATCATGGCGGGCGGTCCCACCACAATGGCCTTCGCCAGGCTCACATCCTGGAATTCCAGATCCGGGATGTACTGGGTCACAAGGCCCACCGGCTTCCCGTAGCCCCCAGGCGCACCGTCCACGGTGAGAACCAGTTTCATGGTCTTTTCCCACTCTGCGAAGTCATCCTTAAACAGAATGTCCTCCGGGCTTTTAAAGCCTGCGATCAGCGTCATTGAACGGCGCCGGTCCTGGTTCCTGGAGAAATATTCGATCACGCCGCGCACCGGGGACACGCCCGTTCCGCCCGCCACGATCACCAGCTCGCTGTCCTGATAGTCCTCCACCAGGAAGCCGTTGCCGTAGGGCCCCCGCATAAACAGCTTATCGCCCTCATAGCGCTCGAAGATCTCACCTGTCACCTTGCCCACCCGCCGGATGGTCAGGTCCACTGTGCCATCCCCGATGCCGCTGACGGAAATGGGGGCCTCGCCGTATTTGGGAATGGACACCTCGAAAAACTGTCCCGGCTTCACATTCCCCTCAAAGGACATGGTAAATGTGTACTCTATGTCCGTGTGCTTCTTAACCCTGACAATTGTGGATAAAA
>URUZ01000182.1 GCA_900551225.1 uncultured Clostridium sp. | reverse complement strand
GTGTTGGCGCCTGCAGTGGGCTGGCCGGAGAACATGCGGGACGCCAGGATTACTCCCGCAAGACCTGCCGTCAGGCCGCCGATGGCAAAGATCAGCACTTTATTGCGCTTAACAGGGATACCGGACAGCTGGGCCGCCTCCATATTGCCGCCGATGGCGTAAGCGGAACGCCCGAACTTGGTGTATCTCAGCACAAACCATGCAATGAAATACAATATAAACATGATCACAATGGGCACCGGGATTCCGCCAATATATCCTCTGCCCACCACCTCGAACTCCTCGGACATACCGATGATGGGGTAAGCGTTTGTGAGAAGAAGGGCAACGCCTTTATAAATGTAGGAAATACCAAGGGTTACAATAAAGGACGGGATCTTTAGATAAGTATGGAATACGCCGCACACTGCCCCGCACAGGGCGGAGATACTGATTGCGATGATAATTGCCGCCAGAACCCCCGGATAGCCATGGGAGGCCAACACGCCGAAATCTTCTTTTAACAGCATACACGCGATCACACCGGACAGGGCGGCGTTGGCCCCTGCGGACAGGTCGATCTCGTCAATCAGCATCACAAATGTCATACCGATTGCAGCCACCCCTGATATGGAGATCTGGCGGAATAAGTTCACAAAGTTATCAACTGTAAAGAAGTCCTGCGACACCATGGAAACCAGCGTAATCATCAGTACCAGCATTATATACAGGCTGTAGTTGCTGATATTTCTCACAACCGCTTTGGCGGTTGTCTCACCCTTACGTTTTTCAAATATTCTAATTTTCTCCATTTGCTTTTCCCCCCTCTACAGTCGCTAAGTACATGATGGACTTCTGGTTGATCTCATTGCCGGTGACCTCCCCGGATATCTTCCCTTCATGCATCACTATGATCCGGTCGCACATTCCAATCAGCTCAGGCAGCTCAGAGGAAACAAATATAATCACCTTCCCCTCCCTGGCCAGCTGGATCATGATGCTGTAAATCTCATACTTTGCATTGACATCAATCCCCCTGGTAGGTTCATCCAGGATAATAATATCCGGGTCACAGTTCAGCCACTTGCCCACAGCGATCTTCTGCTGGTTTCCGCCGCTTAAAAACTTAGCATACTGTGTCTGGCCCGGTGTCTTGATCAGAAGCTTGTCAATGTATTGGGCGCAGACCTGCTTCTCTTTTCGCGGGTCCAGATAAAACATAGTTTTCTGATGTTCATAATTGGCCATGATGATGTTTTCCCGGACGTTCAGTGCCAGAACCAGTCCCTGGCGCCTTCTGTCCTCAGGCACAAGCCCGATCCCATGGCGTATGGCATCCCTCTCATTGCGGATATTGACCCGCTTGCCGCCGATCTTGACCTGGCCACCCATGATTTTATCCGCGCCGAAGATCAGGCGCATAAGCTCCGTTCTCCCAGCTCCCACCAGGCCTGCGAATCCCAGGATCTCGCCTTTATGGGCCACAAAGGAGGAAGGCTGCACACGTTTGCCGCCGTCCGTCAGCCCTTCCACCTCCAGATAGACCGGACCTACCTCAGTATCCTTTTCAGGGTAGATCTCCGTCAGAGCCCGCCCCACAATATACTCAATGATCTGATCCAGCGTCAGCTGGGATATGGGGGCGGACATGATGAACCGCCCATCCCGCAGTATGACCGCATTGGTGCAGATTTCAAAGACCTCATCCATCCTGTGGGTGATGAATATCATGGTCACATTCTTTTTGTTTAGCTTTTTCACAACATGAAACAGTTTCTGGGTCTCACTCTCCGTCAATGCAGACGTGGGCTCATCCATGATCAGAATCTTGGAGTTCAATGACACTGCCTTGCAAATCTCCACCATCTGCTGCTCCGCAACGGTCAGGGTATTAACAAGATCTGTCGGCTTAATGTTAATGTCGATTTCATCGATGATCTCCTGGGCCATCTGATACATGCGCTTCCAGTCGATCACCCCGTTTTTCTTGGGCTGCCGTCTCATGTAAATGTTCTCGGCAACCGTCAGTCCCGGAATCAGGTTGAACTCCTGATAAATGATTGCGACCCCCAGGCGTTCCGAATCTTCGGGACATGTAATCTCCACCGGCTGCCCATCAATATAGATTTCTCCCTCGTCCTTTATGTAAGCTCCTGCCAATATCTTCATCAAAGTGGACTTACCGGCTCCGTTTTCTCCCAGCAGGGCAAGGATCTCCCCTTTGCCTGCCGTGAAACTGACATCCTTCAATGCCTGCACGCCCGGAAAGTATTTCCCTATCCCTTTAAACTCCAAAATATAGTTTGCATCACTGCCCACGCCCATATCACTTCCTCCGTTTCACGCAGTCTGTACTTTCCTAAGAACAGGATTCACTTTATTGTCAGTCAAGAGCAATTTCTTCTGCGGTAATGATCTTTCCGCCATATGTATACAGTCCAACGCCTGCATTGACGTACTTCTCATCTTCCGGCAGCTCCTTACCGGCTAAAACATAATCCCGGATTGTCTGAACCGCGATCTCTCCCATTTTCTCAGGATACTGCATAACAGTGGCCACATAAGGGGAGTCCTCGGACTTGTCAATGGCCCCCTTCTCTTCGTCCGTGGCGTCAAATCCCACCACCTTTGTGTGTTCATTCTTGGCGGACACGATGGCATCATATGCGCCCATTCCCGCCTGAGCGCTGTACCCAAATACAAGATCCAGGTCACTGTGGGAGGACAGCGCATCCTCCATAGTTGACATAAAGTCCTGCCTGTCGGCTGATTTACCGAATGTCTCTATATTGGAATTGGGGAAAACCTTCAGTATTTCTTCCTCGAAGCCCTCGGCTCTGGCCTTGGCTGATGTGCCTGCGGGCGGGATTAAAAGGATGATATCCAGGGCTTCGCTCTTGTCCACGTCCTTTAAATACTCCTCCGCCGCCCACTTTCCTGCTGTCCTTCCGCCGATCCGGTTGTCTGTGCCGATTGCCTGGTACACGAAATCCGTAGGGCCAGCGTCGCACAGGATGATGGGAATCCCCGCATCATTTAATGGAGAGCAGATGCTTTTTAAGGTGTCGAAATTCTGGTATGTCATGATAACCGCTTCGCAGTCCATCTGAATAAAGTTTTCAATAGAGTTCATCTGCACCTGCTCATCGCCGTTACAGTCCACAAACGCGATCTCAAAATCATCACCCGCCGCATTCTGAATCCCCCTCTGCATATCCTGGTAAAATGGAAACTGAAGCGTGGCCAGGCTGACTCCGATCACCGGCTTCTTCTCCTGGGTTTCCTGTTTCTGTGTCTCTGCACCGGCCTGGGCCTCCACGCCTTTCTCCGCCTTGGGGCTTGAACAGCCTGACAGAACGGAGATGCTCACTAACATAATACCCAGAAATCCTGCTAATTTTTTTCTCAACATAAGGTTTCTCCTTCTTAAAATGTGATAACGCCCTTGATATACCCGTCTTTCTTGCTGATAGACTTTTCAAATACAGACTGGCAGTCCCTGTAATCCGCCACGTGGGTCACCAGATCCTGGGGGGTGTAGACGCCCTTGTCAACCAGCGCCTTTGTCTGCTTCATGACATCCGCATAGTGGCGGTTGCTCATGGGAGACAGATTGTACACCGTCAGCCCGCCAAGATGCCATTTTGTACCATCAAATGTCATCTCATGGCGATGCCAGGAGCCGATGGTCAGCTTGCCCGCCTCATAGCGGATCAGCTCATTGGCCAGCTCAAACCCGGAATTGGAGGCAGAAAACTCAATGACCACATCCGCCCCGCCTTCTGCCTTTAATTGACTGATAAACGCCTTGCCCTCATCATCATAGGGGTCAAATACCAGTTTGGCGCCATAGCTTTTTGCCAGTTCCCTGCGTTCCGGCCTGGTCTCAAATACGGACACCTCGCCGGCCTGTGAACCTCTGAGAAGCCCCATCAAGGTCAAAAGCCCCATATAGCCGCAGCCCACCAGAGCTACCCTGTCGCCCGCTTCAATCTGAGTCTTGTTTAAAAGGTTTACCACACAGCAGGTCGGCTCAATAATCCACCGGCTCCAGTCGTCGATCTCCTCAGGAAGCTTGGCTGCCCCAGCGGCGATGATATTCAGATACTTGCACATCATCTCATTGCTGCCTGTTCCCAGAAACACATTGTCCCCTGCCTCAAAACCGGTGACACCTTCCCCTATCTTTCTCACAATTCCCACGGACTCATGGCCAATGGGGTATGGGGTCGGACCCGGCCCTGTGACTCCCTGGAACAGATAAGAATCCCATGCGCACACGCCGCAGGCCTTGACCTCCACCTGAATCTGGCCGTATCCCGGCTCATCTGCGATCTCAAGGGGCCTTACTTCAATTTTGTTGGGTTCTGCAACCCAGATTGCATCACATTTCATTGTCACTCCTCCTTGTTTTACAGTCCCAGAATATCCCTGATGTACTTTCTGGACGTTCTGGCAGATTCATAGTTATTAACCCGGTTAAAGTCCAGCTCTACCGTCAGGAAACCGTCATAGCCGTGGTTTTCCAGTACCCCCAGCACTCCCGGGAAATCCACAATGCCCTGGCCCAGCGCGCGGAACCTTCTGGGCGGATATTCCGGATATGATTCAGCATCGCCGTTGATGTCCTTCAGATGGACGTAACGGACCTTGCCCGCCGCCAGATATTTGTCATACAGGTATTTTGGCTCCATTCCGCACAGTACCGTGTGGGCGGTATCCAGGCAGAGGCCTATATCCTCCTTCACATGGGAAAGGAAGAAGTCAATCTGTTTCTCCACCTCAATGTAGGTTCCCCAGTGGGGGTGGAGGTTCAGCTGGACTCCATTTTCCCTGCACAATGCCGCGATCTCATCCGCTCTCTCGCAGACTGTGAGCAGATCCGCCTCCCCCACAACCTGGCCCGGTTTCTTTCTGGGAGGTTCCAGATTCATCAGCACAAAGCCATGCTCTTTCGCGAACTTTACGCATCGCCTGGCAATGTCCATATCCTTTTGGAAATCATCGGTGAGATAGTGATAAATGCAGATAAACTCCATATTGTACTTCTTCATCACGCTGTCAAACTCTTCCCTGTCATGCTCATAGATCTCGGATACAATATTGAAATTCTCCATATACTGATATCCGCAGTCTTTCAGATCCCTCAGAGACTGCTCAAAATCCCGCTTTGGCAAATGGCTGACCGGTCCCCAATTGTTATACTCGTCCTGCAGCCAGGACCACGCTGTGTACCCTACCTTCATGTTACTTCCTCCTAGTCTTCTCCCCTGATCGCATGTGAGGGGGTTTTCCTTGATTCTTAAAAGTTGACGCCCGCAGCCAATATTATATTGGCATAGGGCGTTGTTTCCCCTGTCCGTATGACTGCTTTGGCCCCAGCTGTCATTTTCTTGAATTCTTCATGGGAAATGTGAACGGACGGCACATTGGGCAGCACCTCTTTTACACAATCCCAGGCCGCCTGGTTCCGGTCCAGTATTTCCTCTGCCAATATGAAGGATTCCACCACCATCTCCTCTGTCACCGCATTCAGCACACTCCCAAAATCCGGCACTCCCCGGACCAATGAAATGTCAATAACAGGAACTCCGGCCGGCACCGGCAGACCGGCGTCCGCAATCACCAGATATTCCGTATGCCCGATGCCCGCTATGGCAGACAATATCTGCGGATTTAATAACCCTTCCTTTTTCATCTCAGCTTCACCGCCTCCTCAATTTGGTGATTTCATTTTAACCAAATAGCATATCGATGTATATATACCCTTATAACGAATATAAAGTTGTGCTATATTACTTTGCACAGTACAAGTAATTTGCCGCGCTTTTGTACCATTAGTACAAAGTTATCCCACGTACCCCCAGTATTCATTGTGCTATATTTACACATGGGTTTTTTAGGGTTATAATCGAGCCTGTCACTAAATTAATGTCAGATACGAATCGTAAAATCAGGGAGAACTGGAAATGTCTATTACTTGCGAAGATCTTATGAACCTAAAACACTTTCAAAGCATTAAATTATTGGCGGGACACTCAGGCATACACCGTACAGTCACCTGGCCCTATGTGGTCATCACTCCATCTGTGGCCGAATGGCTGAACTGCGGTGAACTGCTGTTTATCATAAACTCCAGGGACCAGCATATGTCTAACTGTGAATTTCTTCAGAGAATTATCATAGATTGCAGCAGCAAACGCATCTCCGGCATCGTTTTGGTGGACAGCACATCCAGGCTGAACGCCATACCGCCAAACGTTCTGAAGCTTGCAGATGACTATTCCACCCCCCTGTACGCAATGCCCTGGGATTTGAAGCTGATCAACGTAACAAAAGAGATCATCAACTTAATTGTTTCCGAAAAGAATATCCAGAAAAAAAGAGAGCTTTTTATTGAACGGCTTTTATTTTCCAAGGATGACACAGAAGATAACCTGCGTGACTTTGCTGCCTTGCACTCTATTCCAGTCAAAAATCTTCACTTTATCTTCAGCCTTTCCCTCACCCGCACAACCCTTGCTGAGGACAACCAGACAGTAACAGAAACCCAGAGTATCTTAAAATCCATCGGTGAGTTAAATGGCGGCCGTTTTCCCATTATCATGATCCCGTCCGGTGAAAACATCATCGGCTTCTGCACCCTGGAATCTGAGACGCAGTTCACCCATGCGGTAGATTACATCATTGCCATCTATAAGCTGCTGATCACCAAATACTCCCCCCAGGATTTCGCACTGGCTTTTGGCAGCACCTACTCTTCCCTGGTGGATATGCCCATCAGCTACAAGGAGTCCAAGCAGGCAATGTATTTCATCCATAAAACCAATCCTGAAAACCATATCGCCCGCTTTGACACCCTGGCCCTGCACCGGCTGATGCTTGACATCCATGAGTTTATACCCAAATCAGGCGCCTTCTTTGTCAACAAGAATCTGGAATCCCTGATGGATTACGATGAAAAAAACGGCCCGGAATTAATCAACACCCTTAAATTCTATCTGCAGAATAACTGTAATTTAATAAAAACCGCGGAAGCGCTGTACATCCACCGCAACACCCTGATCTACCGTTTAAACATTATTAAGCGCATATTGAACGATGACCTGGACAGCTCTCTGACCAGAATGTCCCTGTTTTTAAGTATTTTGTATTATGAATTCACAAGCTGAAAGCCGGGCAGGAACAATTCTCCTGCCCGGCTTTCAGCCGTCTCTCACAATATGGCAAATCCTGCATTTCCGGCCTGGTACGCCGTTTTTCCTCTCTGAAACAGCAGCTCCCCATGCCTGACGGAACAGAGCACCAAAGCCCGGTTCTGCACCGCTTCGAAGGGCGTCCTGGCATCCAGTATGATAAAATCAGCTGGTCCTCCCTCCCTGATCCCGTACCCATCCAGGTTCAGGGTTTTTGCTCCGTGAACCGTTATATAGTCCAGGGCGTTTTCAATCTCTTCCAGGGACATCAGCTGGCAGGCGTGAAGCCCAATATCCAGTATGTTCATCAGATTGCCATTGCCCAGGGGATACCAGGGATCTGAGATCGAATCCTGTGCAAATGAAACATTCAGCCCTGCCTCAGTCAGCTCTTTTACCCTGGTGATGCCCCGTCTCTTGGGATAGCTGTCCTGCCGTCCCTGGAGATACAGGTTTTCTGAGGGGCAGACCGCGAAGTTTAGCCCTGATTGGCACAGCAGCTTAAACAGTTTAAATGTATATGCATTGTTGTAGGACGCCATGGCCGAGGCATGGCTGGCCGTGGTCCTGGCCCCAATCCCATATGCAAGGGCAAGGTATGCCAGCTGTTCCAGGTAACGGGAGTGCTCGTCATCCGTCTCATCGCAGTGGACGTCAATCAGCCTGTTGTATTTCACCGCCAGGTCAATCGCTTTTTTAACGGATGCCTTCCCCAGATCTTCCGTATACTCAAAATGGGGGATGGCGCCAACAACATCCGCACCCATCTTAAGGGCCTCTTCCAGCAGTTCTTCCGCCCCCGGATAACAGTACAGCCCTTCCTGGGGAAATGCAACAATCTGGATCTTAACAAAATCCCTGAATTCTTCCCTCAGCTCCAGCAGCGCTTTCAGGCCGGTTAGATTGGGTTCCGTGATATCCACATGGGTTCTGACATACTGGATTCCGCTGAGTATCTGGTTCCTCAGGGCTCTCTTGGCCCGTTCCTTCACAGCTTCCACAGTATCCTTCCTCTTCATCTCAGACCACCTGGCAATGCCCTCAAACAGGGTTCCCGTGTTGTTGACCGCGCCGGGATGATTGGCAGTGTACGCATAGTCCAGATGGATGTGAGACTCCACATACGGCGGGACCATCAGCTGCTTCTCCAGGTCATAGCGCCTGGCTTCCTCAGCCTGGCCCTTCAAATCAGCGGAAATACGGCGGATGACTCCGCCTTCTATCAGGACATCAGCCAGACCTTGCTGATATATATTTACGTTCTGCAGTACGATTCTATCCTGGTTCATGTTCGCGTCCTCCAAATTATGATATTTATAAAATACCATAATTTTGGAAGGTGGACATTGTACCATCATACTAAGATTTATACCCGGTCATTGTATTCTCATGGGCTGCGGAACCGGCTGAATTTCATACCTTGCGTACAATGCCCGCTGCGTCCTGATGTTATATAATTTTATTAAACAGAGATATCATTTAAAAGGAGGCTGGTTTTATGAATACACGCTGGGATTTGATCAGGATGGAAAAGATGACATGGATGGAATTTGCCGATAAAAAGGATTCATTTATGATCCTTCCAATTGGCTCTATGGAACAGCACGGTCCGCACCTGCCGTTAAATGTGGACTCAGTTATCGCGGAGAACTTCGCATTCCGGATCGCTGAGGAGCTGGATGCGGTTGTCGCCCCAACCCTTAAATACGGATATAAATCCAAACCGCTGAGCGGCGGCGGCCCACTGTTCCCCGGCACCATTGATTTAAGCGGGCTGACGCTTCAGACCAATGTCCTGGAGCTGATCGATGAATTTTACAAGGACGGTTTCCGCAAGATCTTCATTATGAACGCCCACTTTGAAAATGAGGCCTTTATTGTGGAGGCGCTTGACATCGCCTCCTCCAAATACGGAGAGGACCTGCTGCTGATTACATCCAACTGGTGGGACCCCCTACCCCAGGAAACCATTGATGCGGTCTTTGACCAGATTCCATTTCCCGGGTGGGCGCTGGAACATGCAGCGGTCACGGAAACTTCCCTGATGATGTATTTTGCACCTGATTTAGTCCGGGAAGAGCGGATTGTGGACACCAAGGGGGCTGTGCCCTGCTGCTGCATCAAATATCCCATTGAAAAGGACGCCATTCCTGGCACAGGGGTACTGGCAACCGCCTTTTCTTCTTCCGCGGAGAAGGGGAAGCTGCTTTCAGAGACCGCGGTAAAAAAGCTGGCCGGCATTTTGTCCGCGTACTGCGCCGGGTAACGGCATTTACAGGTCATCCACCAGCGCCGCACTCTTGGCATAGGCCGTGCTCTTGGCCTCAAAAAAGTCGGTCTTTACCATATTAGCATTGGAATACTGGCCCACCCATTTCATGGACTCCGGCTCATTCTCACAGCCCTCATATAAGGTGCCGAAGCCAAGGCTGGTCCAGCGCAGGTTCCCCAGATAGCGGATATAATCTGTCACCATCTCCCTGGTCAGCCCCGGAATCTGGTCACCGATCACATAATGTCCCCAGGAAATCTCCTGATTCACCCCTTCATCCACCATGGCGCGCAGCTGATCCACATTCTCAGGGGTGAACAGCTGGGGCTCCTCCTGTTTCAGTTCCAGGATCATGCTGCGGAACAGCCACAGGTGGGTGTTCTCATCCCGGTTGATGTAACGGATCTCCTGGACGCTGCCCGGCATCCTGCCGCCGCGGCCCAGGTTGTAGAAGAACATAAAGCCGCTGTAGAAATAGATCCCTTCCAGAATATAGTTGGCCATCAGCACCCGCAGCAGCCCCTCGCCGTCCTGGCGCTCCTGGAACTCATTGTAGAGATCCCCGATAAAGGTGTTGCGCCGCAGCAGATGCTCGTCGTCCTTCCACTGGTACAGGATCTCATTGCGCTCCACGGGGCTGCAGATGGTGTCCAGCATATAGCTGTAGCTCTGGCTGTGCACCGCCTCCTGAAAGCTCTGGATGGTCAGGCAGAGATTAACCTCATTGGCGGTGATATACTGGCCCACTGAGGGCAGGTTGGCGGTCTGTATGGAGTCCAGGAAGATCAGGAAGCTTAAGATCTTGTCATAGGCCGTGCGCTCCGCCGGGGACAGCAGGGGGTAATCCTTGATATCTGTACTCAGATTGATCTCCTCTGGTATCCAGAAGTTGTTCATGGCCTGGCGGTACCAGCCGCTGACCCAGGGATACCTCATATTGTTGAAATCATTTAAATTGGTGGTATTGCCGCCGATCATCCGGCGCAGGTTCACATCTATATCACCCTGCGGATTGAACAGGG
>URUZ01000181.1 GCA_900551225.1 uncultured Clostridium sp. | reverse complement strand
TCCTTTACCTTGGAAGAAAACGACATTCTATCACCTCATGTTTATGTTCAAAGGCATGAAATCCAGCAGGCCGGCAATACTGTACCGGCCTGCAATTCCATACAAACTGTCAGCTGAATTCTCCCCAGCGGCGGACTTCCATCTCCAGATCCACACCTGAGGTCTCTTTCACAGCCTTCTGCACGTGACGGCACAGGGAGATCACATCCTCAGCGGTGGCTTCTCCCCGGTTGATCACAAAACCGCAGTGCTTCTCCGACACCTGGGCGCCGCCCAGCCGGAACCCGCGCATCCCCGCCTGTTCAATCAGCTGCCCGGCGAAATGTCCGGACGGCCGCTTAAAAGTGCTTCCCGCGCTGGGGTATTCCAGCGGCTGTTTTTCCCGGCGTTTTGCCGCCAGTTCATCCATCCTGCCGCGGATCTGATCCCCGTCCCCTGCCTTCAGGGAGAGCTGCGCCTCCAGCACCACGTAACCGTTTTTCTCCACACAGCTGGTGCGGTAGCCCAGCTCCATATCCCCGGCGTCCAGGGTGATCACATTCCCCTCAGGGTCCATCACCCGAACGCTGGACAGCACATCCTTCATCTCAAATCCGTATGCGCCCGCATTCATTACCACCGCGCCGCCCATGGTTCCCGGAATGCCGGAAGCCGCCTCAAGGCCTGTCAGATTCTCCTTAAGTGCCAGGCTGGCCGCCTTGGACAGCAGCATGCCGGAGCCCACGGTCATCACCCCAGGTTCCGTCATTTCCGCATAATTCCAGTTTTCTTCCATGGCGATCACAACGCCTTCAATTCCCAAGTCGCTGACCAGCAGGTTGCTGCCATTTCCCAGGATTCTCACAGGTACATCCTCACGCCGGCACAGGCGGATCACCTCCGCCAGTTCTTTCTCATTGCCCGGCGCCACATACCAGCCCGCGGGGCCTCCCACACGGAAGGTGGTGTGGTTCCTCATGGGCTCCATGGCCTTTGCAAAGGAGGTCTCCGATACAAGGATCTCCTTCAGCTCCTGCTCAAAATCATTCATTTTCTTCACTCCATCAATCAACTTTTCCCAGATTTGCCTGAACTCTCTTGTACAGCTCCTGGGCCGCATTATATCCCATCTTCTTCTGACGGTAGTTAACTGCGGCTGACTCTACAATGATGGCCAGATTACGGCCGGGACGGATGGGAATGGTGTGGCACACCACCTGATTGCCCAGGAACTCTGTGTACAGGTCCTCCAGGCCAAGGCGGTCATATTCCTTATCCTTGCTCCAGTCCTCCAGCTTTATCACCATGTCAATGGACTGGGTGTCCTTCACGCTCTCCACGCCGAACAGGGTCTTTACATCAATGATGCCGATTCCGCGCAGCTCAATAAAATGCTTGGTGATATCAGGGGCGCTTCCGATCAGCGTGTCGTCGCTGACCTTACGGATCTCCACCACATCATCGGTCACAAGACGGTGTCCGCGCTTGATCAGCTCCAGAGCCGCCTCGCTCTTGCCGATGCCGCTCTCGCCCATAATCAGCACGCCCTCGCCGAATACATCGATCAGTACGCCGTGGATACTGATGCAGGGAGCCAGCTTCACATTGAGCCAGCGGATGGCCTCAGCCATCAGGGACGAGGTGGTCTTGTCGGAAACAAGACAGGGCACCCCATAGTAATTACAGTATTCCAGAATATCCTCATCCGGCTCCTGGCCTCTGCTGAACAGCAGGCAGGGGATCTGGCTGGAAGTCAGTTTATCATACATCCTGCGCTTCAGCTCCCGGTCCATGGTATTAATATATGCCTGCTCCACGTATCCGATGATCTGAATCCGCTCCCGGTCAAAATGATCGAAGAATCCGGTGAGCTGCAGCGCCGGACGGTTCACATCCGGATGGGTCAGAACAATCTTCTCCGTGTCAATCTCCGGTGTTGTATTTCTAAGCTTGAATTTCTCAATCAGTTCCGCAATGGTTACTCCATGCATATTATTACCCCCTTGTTATGAGCATTCTGCGGCCGTATTCCCACCGCTTACGTGCGATACATGTCATCCTTACTTCCTACTCATACTACCATAGTTTCCTAGTCTTGTCATGTAGTTTCTGGCTGTGGGACGGCCTGTTGTGCGGCTTGCGCCGGCTCTGCCTCCTTGTGGAAAAACTGGTACACCTGCGTGGCCGCCCGCTCATTCATCTGTGGAATCCCAGCCAGTTCTTCCACTGTTGCCGCCCGGATGGCCTCGATATCCTTAAACTGCCGCATCAGCGCTTTGCGCCTGGTTGGGCCAATGCCCGGTATATCGTCCAGCACGGACTTCACCTGGCCCTTGCCCCGCAGGCTTCTATGATACTCAATGGCAAACCGGTGGGCCTCGTCCTGGATTCTGGTAATCAGGCGGAAGCCCTCGCTGTGACGGTCAATGGGCACCTCCACATTGTTGTAGTACAGCCCCCTGGTGCGGTGGTTGTCATCCTTCACCATACCGCAGACCGGAATCTCCAGTCTCAGTGTATCCAGCACCTCCAGCGCAATATTCACCTGGCCCCGGCCGCCGTCCATCATAATCAGGTCCGGGAACCGGGTAAAGCTGCCCAGGGACAGCTCCTGCCCCTTTTCCTGCTGCTCCGTGATCTCCCGCAGGCCGTGGGAGAACCGTCTGGTCAGCACCTCCCGCATGGAGGCGTAGTCGTCCGGTCCCTGAACTGTACGGATCTTAAATTTCCGGTAATCGCTTCGTTTGGGCCGCCCGTCCTCGTAGACCACCATGGAACCCACCGACTCCACACCGCTGGTGTTGGAAATGTCGTAGGCCTCGATGCGGCGCACACCCACCAGCCCGATGAGCCCGCCCACCTGGTTCATGGCCCCGATGGTGCGCAGCTCCTCCCGCTTGATCCGCTCCTTGTCCTGGGAGAGCACCAGCGCCGCATTCTTGGCCGCCAGCTCCACCAGCCGCTCCTTCTCCCCCTTTTTGGGGATCACCATCTTCACCTTCTGTCCGCGCTTGGCGGAGAGCCACTGGCTGATAACCTCCTCGTCCGCAACCTCCTTTTGGAGCCACAATTCCCTGGGAATAAATGGGGTTCCCGCGTAAAACTGCTTTACAAAGCTGTTGAGGATCTCCGTGTCATCCTCAGCAGTAGCCGCCTGCACATGGAAATGATCCCTGCCGATCAGCTTGCCCTCCCGGATAAAGAACACCTGAACCACAGCGTCGTGCTCGTCCCTGGCCATGGCGATGATATCCCTGTCCTCCATGCCGCTGCTGGTGATCTTCTGCTTCTGGGCCACCTGCTTGACGCTGCCCAGCAGCTCCCGGTACTCAATGGCCCGCTCAAACTCCATGTCCATGCTGGCCGCCTGCATCTTCTCCTCCAGGGATTTGATCAGCGGGCTGTATTTCCCATTCAGGAAGTCCAGGGCCAGGCTGAAATTCTGCTGGTAGTCCTCCTTGGAAATGTAGCCCTGGCAGGGCGCATCACACTGCTTGATGTGATAGTTCAGGCAGGGCCGCTCCTTGCCCGTATCCCTTGGAAGGCTTCTGCTGCAGGTGCGGATGCGGTACAGCTTGTGGATCAGATCCAAGGTGTCTTTCACCGCCCCGGCGCTGGTGTAGGGGCCAAAATACCGGCTTCTGCCATCCTTTTTCATATCGCGGGAAAAAAGCAGCCGGGGAAAATCCTCGCCTACCGTGGCTTTGATGTATGGGTACGTCTTGTCATCCTTCAGCATGGTGTTGTACCTGGGCTGATGCTCCTTGATCAGGTTGCACTCCAGCACCAGGGCTTCCAGCTCGGAATCCGTGATAATATATTCAAACCAGGCAATATGGGTCACCATCTGCTCAATCTTGGCAGTCTTGTTGCGGCTGCTCTGAAAATACTGCCGCACCCTGTTCTTCAAGCTGATGGCCTTCCCCACATAGATGATCTCATCCCGGTCATTGTGCATAAGGTAAACCCCGGGCGACGCCGGAAGCTTCTTAAGCTCTTCTTCCATATTAAACAAAGGGATATTCACCGTCCTTACTGCTCCCCTGAACGCATGTGATGGGGACTTTCTATACTGCTCCCCTGAACGCATGTGATGGGGACTTTCTATATATATTACCCCATTATCACTGCTGACGCAAGCGGGAACCGTCATATCTCCTCTGCATTTCCATATATTTCCTCACATCCTCCAGCTGCTGCCGGATATCCCCGGTCCCTGGCGCAAGCTCCAGCACCACGCGGATGCTGTCCACCTCCCGCTGCCCCACATGGCCGGCCATCTTATTTAAGGCAGCCATCTGGCCGTCAAAATCGTCCGCCTCCAGGAATTCCATCAGATAAATGTTGGGTCCTTCACTGCTCACGCACTCCTTTTCCAGGCTCTGCATTTCCAGCTCCTCATCCGGCGCCTCGGTATCTTCACCTTTTAACTCCACCCGTTCAAACCGGTACTTCTGACCTGCATCCGGATATTTCTCACGGTCTACCTCGCTTACGAACATTTCCAGAGGACGCACATACATTCCAAAATCCCCGTACAGCGCCTGGTACACTACCATGGGTTCCCCGGTCTCCGAATGCGCCGCAATTCCGATGATCTGGTAAAGCTTATTTTTAAAATGCCTGTAGAATTCTCCCTGTCTCGGTGTTCTGTCCATTATAACTCCTCTCTGTATCAGAAACAGGGGCCTGTTATAAGCCCCTGTCTGTCTCAACCTCTATACTTAGTGCGGCGCGCTCTCCGTTTCCGCCGGTGTCTGGCCGTCTGCCGGTGTCTCTCCGGCCGGCCGGCCCGCTGTCTCCGGCGGCAGCGCCGCTCTGGACTCCTGGATCTGCTTTTCTTCCTCAGCCGCCGCCTCAGGAGTCAACAGCCCTCCATAATGGTAGGACACGCCCGCATCCCACAAAATCCACTCATCATAACCTGCATCATACACAGCCTGGATCTGGGCCCTCACCTGCTCGTCCCCGTAGGGAATATAATTCTTCAGATAAGAAGCCGTGAAGTCCTGAAGCCATGGCCGCACAATGGCCTGCCTGGAATCCTCTGTCTTTACCTTCTCAAGCGCCGCCCTGGAACCATGGAGCGCATGGAATATCGTGTCATAGGGCTGGGTATCCGGATGTTCAATACCGAAATTCCCATCGCCATAGTGGGATGGATAGATCATTGGACAGAGATAATCCAGATGTTTTGCCATCTCCCCATAATCCTGGCCCACGGCCGCCGCATCCTCACCGCTGTTGATAATAGTGCCGAACACGTCTGCTGAAACCATCAGTCCCGCCTTGGCCAGTTCATCATAGGCATAGGTTATAAACTCCGAGACTGCCTCGGTCTTGGTGCGTCCCCGGACATCTGCCTCGTCATATACCACGTCCTTCATAGTCTTATCCACTGCGAACCTGATATAGTCGAACTGAATTTCCTCAAATCCCATCTCACCGGCCTTCTTGCTGACTTCCACCAGGTAATCCCACACTTCCTTCTTATAGGGATTCACCCAGGCCAGCCCCTTGTTGTCCCGGTAAATGCTGCCGTCGGCCACATGGAGACTCCACTCCGGCTTCTGCTCCGCCAGATATGGATCTCTGAAGGCCACCACCCTGGCAATGGGATAAATATTGTGTTCCTTCAGCTTCTTAATCAGAGCCGGCATATCTCTGATAAATGCCTTGGTAGCCCCAATCTCATTGACCGTGGGGGAATCCATGGCAAATGTAATGCGCCCCTGGTCATCCTTCACATCCAGAATCACTGCGTTCAGCTCCGTTTTATCGATCTGCTCAATAATCCGGTCCATCATATCCCCGGTGCCGGCCACATAGGCCGAAACATAGATCCCCTTTACCTTAACCCGTTCCCGCTCAGGGTAAGAGGACAGGGAAATAACCTCTGCTTCCTGGGTCTCTTCGTCCGCCCCGGCGGTTTCATCCGCCTGGGGAGCTTCCGTTTCAGCAGCATTTATCTCTATGTCTGGAAGCTCTTCCACCGGTTCGTATCTGGTGCAGCCGGTTAACGCAAGCATCAGTATGCCTGCAGCTATCCACTTTCTCATACGTAACCTCTGTCTTTCTCCAATATTCTATTCTGCCGTTATTTGATACGTGTACGGCCTGTATAATCTATGTTCAAAAGGCAAATGCCTGTATTGTCCAGCGGATACCCAGGGGGGAACCCTCATTTTTCAATATAATATCACATATTTTCCATTTTGTACATTAAAATATGACAAAATCATTACAAAATCATTAATTCTACCCCACTTTCCCATAAAAACATGCATTTTCCAAGCCTTTCCGGCCCACCAGATAAAAAGCCCCCTGCCCGCATACCGCGGCCAGAAGGCTTTCATATAAATAGATTATGCCTGAGCCAGATGTCTCTTCAGGGTGGCTCTCACCGCACCTGTTCCGGCGATGAGTTCGGAGAAAATCTGTTCCACAGTTTCTCCCAGCCCTGCCTGGTACAGGTTGACGCCGAATATCTTCTCATTGCTCAAGACCGGTTCCAGGATCTTGTGCACATCGCAGGCCTCTCCCACCTTCACATCCTTCAGCAGCTCTGCCATAGACTGGTACATTGGGTCCGGGCTGACGGTAAACGTGCTTCCCTCATCGTCCACGCCCAGCAGATAACGGCACCATCCTGCATGAACCATGGGGATAAATCTCAGATCAGCCACAGAAAGCTCTGGTCTGGCTGCATACTCCTTGATCGTCTCACCAAAGCGGATGGACAGCTTCTGGGAGGTATCACAGGCGATTCTCTGTGGCGTATCCGGCATAAATGGGTTGGGCACGCGGATCTGAAGTACCTCATCGATGAATGTCTTGGGAGACAGGATACCCGGGTCCGTCACAACCGGAAGTCCCTCTTTATAACCGATCAGCTCCACCAGCTTTACCAGATCTTCATCCTTCATCTCCTCGCTGATCTTGGTGTAGCCCAGCAGGCAGCCATACACAGCCAGGGTGGTGTGCAGGGGATTTAAGCAGGTGCACACCTTCATGCGCTCCACCTTCTCCACAGTATCCCGGGTGGTGAACATCACGCCCGCCTGGTCCAGGGCCGGACGTCCATTTGGAAATGCGTCCTCAATCACCAGATACTCCACTTCCTCCGCATTGACAAAAGGCGCCACATAGGTATTCTTGCTGGTGACTATGCTCTCAGTATCCGTAAATCCAACCTCCTCCAGCATTTTCTTCACGCTGTCGTCCGGTCTTGGGGTAATCTTATCGATCATGCTCCAGGGGAATGACACGCAGGCCGGGTCCTCAATATAGGCCAAAAATCCCTGTTCCGCCAGCCCTCTCTGTACCCACTCCCTGGCATAGGCATCCACAGCCGCAAAAAGCTTGTCGCCATTGTGGGAACAGTTGTCCATACTTACCATGGCCAGAGGTGCTCTGCCGTTTACATAGCGGTGGTAGCACAGCGCCGCCAGTTTACCAATATAGCTGTCCGCCTGGTCCGGTCCTGCCTGGAAATCCGCCTGAACGTCAGCGCGGTACGCCCCGTCCCCTCCGGCAAGGCTGTAGCCCTTCTCAGTGATGGTAAAGCTGACCATCTGAAGGCTGGGCGCTGCGAATATCTCCTTCAGCCGGTTCCAGTCCGCCTGGTCATGACGGTCCACAGTCAGGGATTCCGCCAGGCTGCCGATCACCGTTTTCTCAATGGTGCCGTCAGACTTCAGGGTAACCAGCAGGCTCAGATCATCCTGGGGCTGGTATGCTTTCTTAACAATCTCATAGTCATATCCCTCTGCCACAATAATTCCGGTCTTTTCCACACCCTTATTCAGCAGTTTCTGCTGAAGAGCCGCCGGAAATGCGCGGAAAATGTTGCCCGCGCCAAAATGAATCCATTGTGGGCACGTTCTGGTCTCAGCCTTCATAGCTTCCCTGTCGAACTTCGGAAGCTCAATCTGTGCCTTTGCCCAAACATCCCCATTCTTTAACTCACTGTCCAGTAAACGCATAACCTTTCCCTCCTTGTTATGAGCACTTGGCGGTCGTCTTTTGACCGCTTACGTGCGATACATGCCGCATTACGTTATGTACTTATATTACCACCAGGATCAGCCTTTATCCATATCCCTTTTTGTTGATTACATTGCAAAAGTTGTGGTATCCGGGCGCGCAAAAGAGCCGGGGCGCATCTTTAAACGCGCTCCCGGCCCTGTTTATGTTTTCATTTCATTTCTGTTCCCCGGATCATCCTCTGACTATCATCCAAAAATCATTCCTGCATGCTTGAGGAGAAGCGCTCTGACCGATCTCCAAAAGCTTTCTGACATACAGACATTCTTTTTACTTGGTGGAAAAAATCACCGATTCCTGAGCTTCTGTTGGCAAAACGCTCTCCGCGCCGGCCGCCGCCGCATTAAACAGTACCAGCACTGCCGCCAGTACAAACCAGGCCACACCGCCTGCTATTTTCCGGATATTCATACTACTGCTGCCTCCTGGAATTATAAGCCTCACCTTTGAGCTGCTTATTTTATGTCCGATAATCATTATACGAATTTATCCAAAAAATGCAAGTCCTTTTTGCAATTTGATTCTTACATTTTCATTAAAAATCAAATTATTCCTGATTGTACCAGCTGTTCAGGAGCTTTGTCAGCAGTTCCTTCAGGCTTTCCTGCTCCTCACTGCTGAGACCTTCATACAGGTTCCTGCCCTTTTTCTCATCAGAGCAGGCCTGCGCCCCCGCTCTCCCCGCCTCGGTGATTCTCAGCACCACTTTCCGCTTGTCCTGCTCATCCCGCTGCCGGCCTACCAGTCCTCTGGCCTCCAGTTTGGAGAGGATTTCGCTGGCCGACCCCGGCTGGATTCCCAGGGCCTCCTGCAGCTCCTTTTGCGTCACCTGGTCCCGGCCTGCGAGAATTTCCAGTATTCGGCCCTGTCCCCTGCCTCTGGCCGGACGGTGATACAGAAAATGTCCGCATTTTCCCAAAAGCATAGAGAGTTCATCCTCCCCATCCAAACTCTCCCACAGCCCCTGGCGCCCGCCAAAGCCTTCCCGCGGACGCCGGCCCATGACCCCATGTCCTTCTGCCCGGCCGTGACCGCGGACGCCTTCGGCTCCTCCACGTCCATGGCATCCTTCCGCTCCTCCATGGCCTTGGAATCCTTCCGCTCTGCCACGGTCATGGAATCCTTCCGACCCGCCACGGCCTTGGAATCCTTCTGCTCCTCCACGGCCTTGGAATCCTTCCGCTCTGCCACGGTCATGGAATCCTTCCGCTCTGCCTTGGCCTCGGAATCCTTCTGCTCCTCCACGGCCTTGGAATCCTTCCGACCTGCCACGGCCATGGAATCCTTCCGCTTCTCCACGGCCATGAATTTCTTCCGCTCCCTCACGTCCATAAAATTCATCCGTCCTGTCTTGTCCATGAACCCCCTCTGCTTCGACGTGGCTCTGCCTCTCTTCGGCACCATCACCTTCGCCTGCATTTCCGCACTGCTTCTGCGCTGTTTCCTCCGAACTGACCGCCTTCTCTTCTTTGCCCTGTAATTCCTCCAGGAACCGTTCTCCCCTGCCGCACTGCACATCCGTAAGCGGGCATTGCCTGGGGCACCTGTCACAGTTTGTTATATGTTCATTCATAGTATGATTCGTCATAGTTATTTCCTCCTTTTGCGCTGCAATTCATAAGGTACCTTAACATATTATCATTTCTCTTCTCAAATGTCAAGGTACCTAATATTTTTTAATACCTTTAATCAACATTTTTTACAAAAGAAAAAAATCCCGTACATGGAAACCGGGATTTTTACCTTTTTGTACGTTCTTCTTTATAGTCGAGTTTTCGACTATGGCCAAGAATATAACTACAATCTATGCTATTAGTATATTGGACCAGAATAGGAGAACATGCGTGATTACATATGAGCCGTTCTGGCGGACCTTAAAGGAGTCCGAGGAATCTACATACACCTTGATTTACAAACATCATATTTCCAGCTCCACTATCGACCGCCTGCGTAAGGATAAGCCCATCAACACCACTACCATAAATGATCTCTGCCGGATACTCAACTGCGACATTGGCGAAGTGATGCGCTATCTTCCCTCTGATAAGGATCAGATGTTATAATCTTATTGAACGCCTATGTACTTCCAGGTGTTTTCTTTTTACCTGCCGCTGCGGCCTTCAGTGGATCTTCCCCGCGCGCCCGCACCAATGGAACCTTCCATCCGAACAAAAAGGGTCATCCTTCACAGATGACCCTTTTTTGAGCAATAAAAAATGGAGCATACGGGATTCGAACCCGTGACCTCCACACTGCCAGTGTGGCGCGCTCCCAGCTGCGCTAATGCCCCGACCAGAAGATAATATCATATATGAATATTAAAATCAAGCACTTTTTATATTTTTTCCAATTTTCTGCAAATTCCCTGCTGCCGTCCGCAGCAATACCACATCAATACCACCTGACCAGCGGCAGGCTGTTGTTGACCCCCTTGGAGACCAGTACCTGG
>URUZ01000180.1 GCA_900551225.1 uncultured Clostridium sp. | reverse complement strand
TCTTAGTGACACTCCCTCCGTAACCAGGAACCAGCCGCCCCTTCCGGCCGCCGTCTGTCCCTCCGCCCTCAGGTTCCATCCAATACACCAGCCAACGTCCGCGTAACCATTCGCGCCTATCCCCCTACTTCTGCTCCATAATATCCACAATCACCTTCTCCGTCCCCACCATCCCCGGTGACGCAATCAACCCCATATTGCGCATCGTCTCCTCCGGCGTACCGCCATTGATCCCATGCACATTATCAATAAATATCCCTTCCATAGCAAAGTCCACAGACTGAAACGCAGCATCCACGGCCACCACCCCTTTCATAGTGCACCCCTTATTGCCGCCGTCACAGATCATCCCCGTAATCGAACTTGACATATTATTAATGGTCTTGGCCATCATATCCACGGTTCCATCTTTTAAATATACCAGGCCGCAGGCCATCCCTGTCCCTGCCGCGATACCGCAGCCGCAGAAGGCGGACAGTTTCCCTGAATACTCCTTAATGTACATACATACCAGATAGCTGAGCGCTGTTGCCCGCAGCAATTTCTCATCCTCCAGCCCCTTAACCCGGGCCACCGCATACAGTGGCAGGGTGGCGATAATACCGTGGGCGCCGGAGCCGGTGATACTCATCGCCGGCCTATCCAGGCCAATCACACGCGCTTCGATTGCTGCATTGCACAACAAAGAGGCTGTTTTCTGCTCATCCCCGGAGATAATCTCTCCTCCGTTTTTCTTCAGCAGATACCTGGCATATGTAGTTCGGGGACTGCTTAACCCCTCCTCAAAGAGCCTATAGTTCATGGAGAACGCTTCCATAATAAAGCGGATCTCCTCCACGTCCACCGTGTTCACATAATCATACATTTCCTGGAGGGTGTAGGAGTGGATCAGCGGAACGGCGTGGGCAGACTCCGCTGCTGTCTCTTCCTTAGTATATACAGTTTTACCGTTAACCGTAACATCCACAATGTTGGTGTGGGAATCCCTGATGGTCACCACTGCCTCGCCGTCCCCCGCCGCCACGCAGGCACGGATAAAGATGCGGCTGGTGACCTCCGTCATGCGGGCCTCCACCATGCCGGCCTCCACCATCTGCTCCGCAGCCCGGTTGTCGGCCTCAGTCACATCCGAGAGGCTCTCCAGCCCCTGTTCCGGCCGGCCGGCTACAGCGCCCAGGGCTGCTGCGTAGAGGTTGCCCACATGGCTGCTGCCAGGGATACCGCAGGTATAGGCATTTTTGTACATGCCGCTGTTTAATTCCAGGGTGATCTTCTTAAGATCTCCCGTCAAATAGGATTTTGCAGTGGACACTGCAAAGGCAATGGCCCCAGGCTCAGTGACACCCAGAGCGGGCTTCATATCGTTTTTGATCAGTTTTGTCAATTCATGCATAGATTTTACTCCCTCCCAGTCCTTTTCTCAGCCGTTGTTCTACACTTATACTAAATGACAGGCTGCGAAATGTCCAGGGGAAACCTCCCGAAATTCAGGGCGTTCCTGCTGGCAGCGCCCGGTGGCGTGGGGACATCTGGAGGCAAATTTGCAGCCTGGCGGTGTATTGATAGGGCTTGGTATATCGCCCTTTAACATCTGCACCTGCTTGGTCTTACTGATGGCCGGGTCCAGCTCAGGGACCGCTGACATCAGCGCCTGGGTGTAGGGGTGAAGGGTGTGGGTGTACAGCTCCTCCGTCTCCGCGAACTCCACCAGTGAGCCCAGGTACATGACGCCCACCTTCCGGGAAATGTGGCGCACCATGGACAGGTCGTGGGCAATAAACAGGTAGGTTAGCCCCAGGCTGGCCTGCAGGTCCTCCAGCATATTAACCACCTGGGCCTGGATGGATACGTCAAGGGCAGATATCGGCTCATCGCACACAATGAACTCCGGATTGACTGCCAGCGCTCTGGCGATACCCACGCGCTGGCGCTGGCCGCCTGAGAACTCATGGGGATAACGGCTGGCGTGGTCCTTGCCCAGTCCCACCGTCTCCAGCAGCTGATAGATGCGGCTCTGCCGCTCCTTCCCCTCATATAAATGATAGATGTCCAGCGGCTCTCCGATGATATCGGAGACGGTCATGCGTGGATTTAATGAGGCGTAGGGGTCCTGGAAGATCATCTGCATGTTCTTCCGGTAAGGCCACACTTCCTTGGGGCTCATAGGCGCAAGGTCCACGCCCTTATACAGGATCTGGCCCGCAGTGGGCTTGTAGAGACGCATAATGGAGTAACCGGTGGTGGATTTACCGCAGCCGGACTCTCCCACCAGGCCGATGGTCTCCCCCCTGTGGATCTGGAAGGACACGTCATCCACTGCCTTCACATACTCGATCTGTTTCCCCAGAAGCCCCTTGCGGTTCTCAAAATACATCTTTAAGTTTTTAACTTCCAATAATAACTCATCAGACACGGCGGATACCTCCCTTCTGCGCTTCATATGCTTCATTGACCGGCGCCTGAGGGTGGCACATAAAGCAGCTCACCCGGTGGGTTTCACTTAAATGCTGCTCCGGCACCTCCATGGAAGCGCAGGCCTTCACGGCAAACTGGCACCGTGGATAGAAGGGACATCCGGTAGGCGGATTCAGCATATCCGGCGGCGTGCCGAGGATGGGAATCAGCCGCTGCTTGGACTCTTCCCCTGTGACCTTGGGAATGGAATTCAGCAGGCCCATGGTGTAGGGATGTCTGGGCTCGTAGAAGATCTCCTCAGTGGTGCCCTCCTCCATCACCTGGCCCCCGTACATCACAATGATCTTGTCGCAGATACTGGATGCACAGCCCAGGTTGTGGGTGATCAGTATGGTGGCTGTTCCCAGGCGCTCATTCAGCTCCTTCATCAGGGACAGCACCTGTGCCTGGATCGTCACGTCCAGAGCAGTGGTTGGCTCGTCGGCAATCAGCAGATCCGGCTCACAGGACAGGGCCATGGCGATCATGGCGCGCTGGCGCATACCGCCGGAGAACTCATGGGGATAGGAGTGACAGCGCTTCTCTGGGGATGGGATTCCCACCAGTTTCAGCATCTCCACCGCCTTGTCCTTAGCCTCCTGTTTGGTCAGCTTCTGATGGGTCAAGATAGCCTCGGTGATCTGGTTTCCTATTGTAAACAGCGGATTCAGGGAGGTCATTGGGTCCTGGAATATCATGGAGATCTGGTTTCCCTGGATCTTTCTCATTCTCCCCTTGCGGACCTTGGTCAGGTCCTCCCCTTTAAAGAGGATCTCTCCGCCCGTCACTCTGCCCGGATGTGCCAGAAGGCCCATAATGGACAGGCTGGTTACGCTCTTGCCGCTTCCGGACTCTCCCACGATCCCCACTATTTCCTTTTTGTGTACGGAAAAACTGACGTCACGGATTGCCTTAACTTCTCCCAGGTGGGTAAAGAAAGAAGTGCGCAGCCCTTTTACTTCCAATAATTCTTCGTTCATGTACCGCTTCCTCCTCTCATTACTTTCTCTGCTTGGGATCAAAGGCATCTCTGAGTCCGTCGCTGAACAGGTTAAATGTCAAAATTGTCACTGAGATGGCAATGGCCGGGAATACCATCTGGTATGGATACACATAGATTCCGGCCAGGGCATCATTGCACAGGGTGCCCCAGGAAGCCATGGGTGCGGAGATTCCCAGACCCACGAAGCTTAAAAATGCCTCGTTGAAGATGGCGCTTGGGATCTGCATCGCAATATTGACCATAATAGGGCCCATCATGTTGGGAATCAGGTGTTTGATGATGATACGTTTCGTATCCGCTCCGGTTACGATGGCTGCCTTCACAAACTCCTGCTGCTTCAGGGTCAGCACCTGCCCCCTGACAATCCGGGCCATCTTCACCCAGAAGGTAAGGCCCAATGCCACGATAATGGACACCAGCCCGGGACCCACCACCACCATGATCAGGATCACATACAAGGTCATGGGAATGGAGTCCAGCACGTCCACAATACGCATCATAATGTTGTCCACCTGCCCGCCTGCATACCCTGCGATGGCTCCGTAGAACACACCCACCACAAAGTTGATAAACGCGGCGAAGAAGCCCACTGTCAGGGATATTCTGGCGCCGTACACGATGCGGATAAACAGATCTCTGCCCAGGCCGTCGGTGCCCAGCAGATAGGTCTGGTTCTTGACCTTCACCTGATTGGTCAGAAGCTGCCCGTCGCTGGTTACCTGGGTGCGGGCCAGCTTGTTCTCCAGGATATCCTGGGCTTCAGCCAGATTCACCTCCTGGGTGTCTGTCCCCTGGAAATACTGCTTCAGATAATCAGCCTTTTTCACCTGAACCATGGGATTCCCAGTCTTTTTCACCGTTTTTTCCAGTTTCTTATATTCCTTTAATGCATCGGAATAGAAGCTGTAATCAACCACAATGGCTTTTCCGTTGATGTCAAAGTAATTTTTCTTCTGGTTCATATCCTTGCGGGTGGCTTCCGCCAGCCCTTTTAACTCTCCCTTTGGAGAGACCACCATCAGCATATACTGAGGAGTCACATACACGCTGTTCTCGTCATCTACCGGATATACCTTCATGGTGGCCGGCAGGTTGGCCAGGTTTAAATCCTGCTGTTTATAACTGTAGGGCCAGAACCATGGTACCACAATGGCTCCCACGGTAATGATGAAAATGGCAACCATGGAAATCATGGCCACCTTGTTGGCCTTCAGACGTCTCCAGCCGTCCTGGAAGAAGGTGAGGCTGGGCCGTTCGATTTTCTCTGCATCCTTTTCCTGCTGCTTAAGCGGTTCCCAAAGCTCGTCAGGAAGGTTCTTCATATCATTCTCATTGGTCATACTCTGTCTCCTAACGCCTATTGGTATTTGATTCTTGGGTCAATCAACACGTACAGCACATCCACCACCAGGATGCAGATCACGAGAATCACGGAGAAGAACACGGTGATTCCCATAATCAGGGTATAATCCCTGTTCAAAATACTGTTGGTAAACAGATTGCCGATACCCGGTATTCCAAATACCTTCTCCACCACAAAGGAACCTGTGATCAGCGCCGCGAACATGGGGCCAATGTAGGTGACAACGGGCAGGATGGCATTTCTCATGGCGTGTTTGCCCAGCACCTTCCACTCCGGCAGCCCCTTGGCCCTGGCCGTGCGGATATAATCCTGGTTCAGCACATCTAACGTGGACGTTCTCATGAGCCGCACCACATAAGCCAGGGAGAACAGGGCGCTGACAATCACCGGTCCGATGTACCCCTTCCAGTTGTTCACCCCATAGGAGGGCACAAGCCCCAGTATCTTGCTGAACACGAACAGAAAGCCTGTGGCAAACACAAAGCTGGGGATGGTGGCTCCCAGGGAGGACAGGATCATCAGCAGCCGGTCCACGAACCTGTTCTGCCGCAGCGCCGCAATAATGCCGAAGAATATCCCTATCACCAGCACAATTGCGGAAGCCCAGAGTCCGATGGTCAGTGAATAGGGGAAGCCCGAGGAAATGATGTCATTGGTGGTCAGTCCCTTCTTCATAAAGGAGATTCCGAAATCACCGTGGGCATAGTCCGACAGGTATTTCACATACTGCTCGGACAGCGGGCGGTCCAGCCCGTATTTTGCCTTGATGTTCTCAATAATCACAGGGTCAGCCATTTTTTCACTGGAGAAGGGGTCGCCCGGAATTGCTTTCATCAGGAAGAAGGTGAGCGTCATAATGAACCAAATTGTAATAATCGAGGATACGACCCTCTTTAATATGTATCGGAGCATATTCAGGTTCCTTTCATGTAAAATGGGAGGCCGGTAAAGGTTAATCCTTTTACGGCCTCCGTTTCCTAATTATTCAATAACGCTGGCTGCCTTAAACATGAAGGTGTTGCTTGCTGTCAGCTCCACGTCCTCGACCTGGTCCTCATTTACCACTGCAATGTAAGACGGATAGTAGAGGGGTGTTACCGGCATATCTGCCATCAGCGCCTGCTCAGCCTCCACCCACGCGTTGTCGCGGTCCGCGCCCTGGGACGCAAGAGCCTTGTCAAATGCAATGTCAAATGCCTCGCTGCCCGGATTCAGGGTCTTGTCATGGGGCGCTCCTGTGTAATCTTTCCATCTCCACTGGGGCGTGTTGTTGCCGTTCTGGGAATAGAACAGCTTGATCAGTCCGCTGGCATCGTAGGGGCTGTTGGTCCAGCCGCCGGTGGCCATCTGATAGTCGCCGTTGTTCTTGGTGGAGGTGAATACGCTGGACTCTTCTGCACGCAGGGTAACAGTGATTCCCAGGTTGTCCTCCAGCATTTGCTGGATGGCCTCACAGGTCTTTTTGTCCCTGTCGTTGTTGGGGTATGTAATCTCCAGCGCGGGGAAATCCTTGCCGTCAGGATATCCGGCCTCTGCCAGCTCCTGCTTCGCAGCCTCTACATTGGCCTGTCTGGGATTAATGCCGTACTCTTCTGCCGGATAGCCGTCGGATTCCATCACGCGGAAGGAGCTGCCGTCAGTCTTCTGGCAGGTGGGTGCGATGAAACCGCTGGCCGGAATACTTCCGTCCTTTAACACCTGCTCCACGATCTGCTTTCTGTCAATGGCGTAGGAGATGGCCTTGCGCACATGTAAATCATCGGTCGGGGCCTTGTCCACGTTGAAGTTCATGAACCTGGCTCCAGTGTCCGCGCTTACGATCACATTGGGATCTTCTGCCACGATCTGAGGAATCTGTTCAGATGGGAGGTGATCCATCACATCCACCTCACCGGTCTGGTATGCCTGGTATGCGGTATTGTCGTCTGTGATAATCACAGCCTTGATTCCGGGAAGCTTCACAGCAGCCGCATCATAATAGTTGGGGTTCTTCTTAAACAGGAAATGAGAGCCTACCTGGTACTCTTCCAGCATGAACGGGCCGTTGCTGACACAGGTATCCGGTTTCTTCTCCCATCCCTCTCCTGCTGCTTCCACCACGTCCTTCTTGATTGGAAGGTATACGTCGTTGGCCACCAGCTGCGGGAAGTAAGGGGTAACATTCTTTAATACTACCTCAAATGTGTAGTCATCGATTGCAGTTGCCTTGATGTCGTCATAAGCGCCGGTTCCCTCGAAATACTCAGTGGCGCCCACCACGTAGTCAGTCACAGCCTGCAGGGCCTCAGAGGCGTAATCAGGATCACAGATCCTTCTCCAGGAATACTCGAAGTCCTTGGCAGTGACAGGGTCCCCGTCCGACCACTTGGCGTCCTTTCTCAGATGGAAGGTGTAGGTCTTGCCATCCTCGGACACATCCCATGTCTCAGCCATACCCGGCTTGAATCCGTCGGATGTGGAAACGGTCAGTCCCTCAAACAGCTGCTTCACAATGGCATCGGAAATGGATTCTGAGTTGTTGGTGGGGTCCCACAGCTTTGGCTCTGCGGACAAACGCCATACCAGGTACCGGTCAGAACCGGCTCCCTCCTCAGCCTCGGTCTCACTCTCTGCCGCTTCGGTGGTATCTATACCCCCTGATTCGTGGTGGCTTGGGTCTCCGCCGTTTTGGTGCTGGAACCACATGCACTGAGCATGGAAACAGCCGTGGCCGCAGCAAGCATTAATGGGATTAATTTTCTTTTTTTCATATTGCTTCCTCCTTTGCACTTTCATATTTTTACCTATAGTATAATTATTTTTGTTTATTTTGTCAATATATTGACTTTATTTTCTTGTGCGATTATAATATTTTTATATTTCAACTGAAAAAACTTCAGGAGGCACATATGAAAATTTTTATTTCGGTAGATATGGAAGGCATGGCCGGTATCACCGCGCCCTTCCAGGAAAAAGAGGAAATCCTCTCATTCCGCAGAGCCCTTCACAACCAGATCCAGTGGATCATGGACGGAATCCACCTGTCGGCTCAGGACTCCCAGGTGGAGGAAATCACTGTAGCAGATTCCCATGGCAGCGGGACTAACCTTTCTTATGATGAGCTCAGTGCCATGGACCCGCGCATCAGCCTGGTCAGCGGCTCCCCCAGGAAGCATTTTATGATGTCCTGCCTGGACAGTACATATGATGTGGTGTTCCTTGCCGGATACCACGCAGGCCCGGGGGAACCCTTCGCCAACATGGATCACAGCTTCTCCGGCAAAGCAGTGGCCCAGCTGAAGCTGAACGGCAGATATATGAACGAGTCCACTGCCAACGCGGCCCTGGCAGGCAGCTACGGCGTGCCGGTGGGCCTAGTGATCGGGGATTCCGGCCTGGGCCGCCAGCTGATAGATCAGGGGATGATGCCCTGGGTGACCTTCGTCACCACCAAGGAGAGCCTTTCCCGGTACGCCGCCAAGTTCGTCCCCCAGAAACAGCTGCGGCAGAATACCATTGAAGCGGTTAAAAAGGTGCTGGAATCGGATCTGAAGTCCCTCCCCTTATATAAGCTGGAGACTCCCATCTGCCTGGCCATTGATTTCAAGACCACCGCCATGGCGGAAATGGTGGCACAGCTGCCCTATACCACACGGGTCGGCGGCACGGAGGTGTCCGTGGAATGCAGGGACATGACAGAGGCGCAGTGCGCCATCTCAGCCATCACAGGGCTGGCAGGAATCGCTTAATTGGATTTAGATCTTACAAAATGAAAGGACAATTACTATGAGCAAATATAATTTTGATACCATCATTGACAGAACAGGCACCGACTGCCTGAAATGGGACGACAACGGCAGCCCCGACATCCATCCCCTGTGGGTTGCGGATATGGATTTCCCGGTGGCACCCCAGATCCAGGCCGCCATGCAGAAGCGGCTGGATCATCCGGTATACGGATATACCTTCCACGGTGACGGCCTTCTAAGCGCCATCACCTCCTGGGTTGGACGGCGTTACCACTGGAAGATTGAGAAGGAGTGGGTGGAGTTCAGCCCCGGCGTGGTGCCAGCCCTCTCCATGAGTGTGGAGGCATTTACTAACCCAGGTGACCGGATACTGATCATGACGCCGGTGTACCGCCCCTTCTACAACTCCATCCGTGAAAACGGGCGTGTCATCGTCAACCATCAGCTGGCCAGGGACGTGGATGGCCGCTACAGCATTGATTTCGATTTGCTGGAATCCCAGATCGACAAGCGCACCAAAATGATGATGATGTGCAATCCCCACAACCCGGCCGGCCGTGTGTGGACCAGGGAGGAGCTGCTGAAGCTGGCGGACATTGCCAAACGCCATGACCTGATCGTTGTCTCTGATGAAATCCACGCTGATTTCATTTACCCAGGGCACCAGCACATTTCCATCGCCTCCATTTCCGAGGATATGGCGAACCGCACGGTAACCGCCTATGCGCCCAGCAAAACATTTAACCTGGCCGGACTGTGCCAGTCTTATGTGGTCATCCCCAACCCACGGCTGCGGGCCGCTTACATGTCCGTGTACGACGCACTGGATCTGGGCAGCAACGTGTTCGGCATGACCGCCCTCACCGCCGCCTACAATGAAGCTGAGGACTGGCTGGAGGAGCTTCTGGTATATCTGGAAGCCAATCGGGACTATGCGGTAAACTATATCAGAGAGCAGATTCCCCAGATCAAGGTCTGGGTTCCTGAGGGCACCTATCTGCTGTGGCTGGACTGTGCCGGACTGGGGCTTAAAAATGAGGAGCTGAACACATTTTTCCTGGAAAAGGCCAAGGTGCGCATGAACGCGGGCTACCGCTTCGGCGATCAGGCAGATACCTTTATGAGGCTGAACATCGGCTGTCCGCGCCCGCTGCTGACAGAGGGCCTGTCCAGGATCAAAGGCGCTGGAATTGGATTATGAATTGGAGCCGAATTCGCGATGAGCGAAAGAAAAAAGGATATACACTCGCCCAGGTGGCCGAGGAGACGGGATACAGCATCGGTTACATTTCCCAGCTGGAGCGCAACCAGAAGGAGCCGTCCCTGGCGGCTCTGCGCAAAATTGCCAACTGCCTGGGCTGTTCCGAGGTATGGCTGATCATGGGCACGGAGAATGAGACGCCGGTGTCTGCCGCCCAGTCGGAGGAAAGCACAAGCCCCGGCTACATTGTCCGCAGGGACAACCGCGTTCCGATGAAGATCCCGGAGATCGACACCTCCTACTCTATTTTTACACCGTCCATTCTGCCGGATCAACAGAAGCCCTGCCTCACCGGCCTGTATGTCAACTTAAAACCAGGCTACTGGGTTACTGAGACTATGATCCTCCACCAGACCATGGACGAGAACGTCCTGCTGGTAAAGGGACAGCTGGAGGCCCACATCGGCACCCACGTCTATAACGCCCGGGAGGGGGACAGTTTTTACATTCCGAAAAACACGCTGCACAACTATTTAAATACAGGTCAGGAGGATGCCGTGTGCATTGTATTCTTCTCTGATCTGATCTACTAATAAGATAATAGAGGTAATTCATGAATATTAAATACACCATTGACGGGCATTTTGACATGCTGGGAGATGTATGTGAACGGAGAAAAAAGGGGGAGAGGCAGGTAATCCGGCGTCTCTACTATCCCGCATTTGCGGCGGG
>URUZ01000179.1 GCA_900551225.1 uncultured Clostridium sp. | reverse complement strand
CAATATGGGTTATTTAATATGCATTCTCGTGTATATAGCGGGTATCATTATTTATGGCATCATGATTGGAAAGAAGAAAGTGAAAACATCTGATGACTTTGTGGTAGCGGGGCGTCAGCTGCCCTTTTTTATCCTCATCGGAACCCTGCTGGCCAGCTGGTGCGGAGGCGGAGGCATCACGGGAAGCGCCAGCGTGGTCTATATGTACGGTCCCTGGGTGGGCGCGCTCCACTTTGCAGGTGCGCCTATTGGAATGCTGCTGCTGTATTTTATCTCCAGCAAGGTGAGGAGCAGCACCAAGATCACAGTGCCTGAGGTATTCGGCGCCCGCTATGGGGATGTGGCCAGCATCATTGCCGTGGTCTGCATCATGCTGGCCTATGTGGGACTGTGCGCCACACAGATCAAAGCGGCAGGAAATATTATCAGCCTGATCACGGGCATGGATGCCAATCTTGCCACCGTGCTGTCAGCAGTGGGAATTCTGTTCCTGACAGTCAGCGGCGGTATGATATCCGTGGCCTACACGGATGCTGTCAGCGCCCTGATGATGGTGGGCGGCTTCCTGATTGCCCTTCCGCTGCTGTTTGCCAAGGCGGGGGGATGGGCGGCAGCCATTGCCAGTATGCCGGCTGAGAAGATGACAATGACCGGCGGGCTCAGCGTTGTGGCGATTTTGGGTTACATGGTTCCAACCATTTCCCTGCTGCTGGGCGATCAGAACATGATGCAGCGTTTCGCATCAGCGAAAAGTGCAGAGGAGGCTAAGAAGTCTAATTTAGGCCTGTTTGTGGCGGAGGTAACTGTGTGCATCCTGATTATCCTGATGTGCACCGCCGGAATTGCCCTGTATGCAGGGGATAATACCCTTGCGATCCCCTCCAATGTGATCTTTACCCTGGCAGTGGACTGCCTGCCCTTTGTGCTGGGCGCGGTGGTGCTGGTGGCCTGCGTGGCGTTTATTGTGACAACGGCGGACTCATATCTGCTGTCGGCAGCCACCAATGTGACCTATGACGTCTGGGGGCGTTACATTAAAAAGGATGCCGACGACCGGCAGAAGATCCGTTTCATGCGTGTGACCATTGTGGTGCTCACCGTACTGGCAGTGGTGCTCACCCTGTTCTTTCCCACTATTCTGAGCCTGCAGATGACGGCTTACACCATGTACGGCGCGGCCATTACGCCGGCCCTGCTGTTTGCCCTGTTCTGGAAGAAAGTGACTCCTGCGGGCGGAATCGCGGGCATTTTGACAGGAGGCGTGGTGACTGTGGTCTGGACCATGGTGTTAGACAGTCCTTATGGGATTGCCAGCGCCATTGTGGCGGTTCCTGCGGCAGTGCTGATGATTGTGCTGGTCAGCGCACTGACCGGCTTAAACGGCGGGGACAGCTATGTCAGACTGTATGAGAACAGCAATAAGTAAGCAGGGGAGGATAGATCATGGAAGATCCGCGGATTCGGAAATTTGCGAAGTTTTTGATTGGGCAGGCAGTGTACCTGCAGAAGAATGAGAAGATCCTGATTGAGCTACATGGAAAACAGACCGGGCTGTTAAAGGCCCTGGTGCAGGAAGCTTATGCGGCGGGGGGCAAGCCCTTTGTGCACATCTTTGATTATGAGGTGGAGGGCGCACTGATCGAGGGCAGCAGTGAGGAGCACATGGCGGAGATCGCCTCCTATGAGCTGGACCGGATGAAGGACATGGACGCATACATTGATATCCGGGCCACTGACAATATCAGCGTGTGGAACAAGGTGTCAGATGAGAAAAACGGCTTCTACCGCAAGCATTACTGGGGCCCCATCCATCTGGCGGAGCGCTGCAACCACACCAAATGGTCGGTGCTGCGCTATCCCAATGACGCCATGGCCCAGCTGGCGGGGATGAGCACTGAGGAGTACGAGGATTTCTATTTTGCAGCCTGCCTGGTGGACTATGAGAAAATGGGCAGGGCCATGGAGAACCTTGAAGCCCTGATGGACCGGACGGACAAGGTGCACATTGTTGGGCCGGGTACGGATCTGACCTTCTCCATCAAGGGGATTCCCAGCTGCGGCATGCATGGCAACAAGAACATACCGGACGGGGAGGTGTACACTGCTCCGGTGAAGGATTCGGTGAACGGTGTGATCACCTACAATACGCCGGCACCGTATGACGGTTTTGTGTATCAGGATGTGAAGCTGGTGTTCCGGGACGGCCGGATTGTGGACTGCAGCTCCAACAACGTGGAGCGCATGAACAAGGTGTTTGACATTGATGAGGGGGCGCGCTATGTGGGAGAGTTTGCCTTTGGCGTAAACCCGCAGATCCACAGGGCCATCGGCGACATTCTCTTTGATGAGAAGATAGCGGGAAGCTTCCATATCACCCCGGGAAATGCTTACGACAATACGGATAACGGAAACCACTCGTCCGTGCACTGGGATCTGATCTGCATCCAGACACCGGAATACGGCGGAGGTGAGATCTGGTTCGATGATGTGCTGATCCGCAAGGACGGCCGGTTTGTGCTGGAGGAGCTGGATTGCCTGAATCCTGAGAATCTGCTGTAAGGAATTGTTTTCAATTGAATCAATAAAGGGAAACCGGCGTTCCAGCCTATGGGACACCGGTTTTTTGTGCATGTTTCCGATAACATCCTGATTTTTGCAGGAAGTCCCTGTAATTATAGGATAACTGGCAATACAAAATAATTCAAAACAATTGACAACAATAAAAAGTAAGTGTACATTATAAGAGTAAAATATAAAACCCGATGAAAGGGGGCAGAGGAATGTTCGCAGAGGAACGGCGCAGCGGAATTCTCAATGTGCTGAGCCAGGACGGCTCGGTTGTGGTGAAGGATTTAAGCGAACGGTTTTCCGTGACAGAGGACTGTATCCGCAAGGATCTGACCATTCTGGAGAACCAGGGGCTGTTGGTCAGAACCTATGGAGGGGCAACTGTAACCAGAAAAAATCCTCACAAGTTCCATGTCAGCGAGCGGAGGGCTGAGAATATTGAGGTAAAGGCAGCCATTGCCAGAAAGGCGGCGGACTACATCTCAGAGGGGGATATGGTCTACCTGGATATCTCCACTTCCAATCTGGAAGTGATGAAGGAGATTGTGCGGCGCGGGCTTGATGTGAAGGTGGTCACCAACATGGTAGACCTGATCCCACTGGCCGCAGCAGGCGGGGTGCCGCTGTTTTTCACCGGAGGGCAGCTCAATATGACGGGCGATGGATTTCTGGGCGCGGGCGCAACCAACTTTATACGCTCATTCCGCTTTGATGTGGGATTCTTCGGGGCCGTGGGCATGAATGTGGACACAGGGGCTACATTTACCTATGATCTGGAGGACGGCAGTGTGAAGCAGGCTGCGATCCAGCGCTGCAAACGGGCCTTTCTGGTGGCGGAGAAGGAGAAGTTTCACAAGGACGGAACCTTTGAGTACGCCTCCCTGGATCATTTCGAGGCTCTGATCCTGGATGGGCCTGTGGATGGGGAGATTCTGGAGAAGGCCGGGGAAATGGGAATTGTGATTCGTTGACCAGTGCCTCTCAGGCAGATGGAAGAAAAGGAGATTAATATGCCAAAATCAAATCCAACACTATGCGGTTCCATTGCGGGTAAGATCGGAGGGCTGGGTGTGCTGATGCACAACAGGGCCTATCAGAAGGCGGGAATCAATGCCGCCTATGTATCCTTTGAACCCGCAGGCGCCAGAGAAGCGGTTGAAGCCATGAGAAATCTGGGAATCCGGGGAATGGGCGTTACCATGCCGTACAAGACCGAGGTGATGGAATATCTGGACAGGATCGATGAGACCGCAGCGCAGATCGGGGCAGTCAACACCATTGTCAATGACAACGGCGTGCTGGTTGGGTATAACACAGATTATAAGGGCGCAGTGGACGGTCTGCTGGAGGTAACCGGGCTGCAGGGTAAAAAAGTGGCTATGTTTGGAGCAGGGGGCGTGGCCCGGGCCATTCTGTACGGGCTGTTAAAAGAAGGGGCCAGGGTGACGGTGTTCAACATTATCCCGGAACAGGGCCGGGAGCTGTGTGCAGCCATGGGAGCCCAGTTTGGCGGCCTGCCCTCTGACTATGACAAGGAAGCGGGCTGGGATGTGCTGGTCAACGCAACATCCGTGGGATTCCAGTCAGATGATACGCTACTGACGGCGGACCAGTTCCCTCAGGGGATAGTGGTGCTGGATGTGGTGTTTAACCCCATCCACACGGTGTTCGCAGCAGAGGCAGGTAAAGCTGGCTGCCGTGTGGTGCCGGGGACAAGGATGCTGATTTTACAGGCCATTGCTCAGGATGAGCTTTATCTGGGAATCCGTCCTCCATTTGAGGAGATGGAAGCCGCGCTGGTGGAGAAGTTCGGAGCGATTTAGAGAAATAAGGTGGTTCTATGCTGTCGGAGAAAGCCGCAAAGGTGCTGATGCTTTTAATACGGAATGAGGGACGGCCCATGACCGCGGGGCGGATGGCGGCGGCCCTGTCCATGTCTGAGCGGAGCATCAGCAGTTATCTGAAAGAGGTATATGCCTTCTGTGATGAAAAGGGGATTACCGTGGCCAACAAGGCCGGAGTGGGAACCTTTTTGAACTGCAGGGGCCGGGAACAGGAGGTTCTGGATGAATTGTCCGGCGCCGGGGCAGTGGGAGACTGTGCCTCAAAACGCCTGTTTTACATAGTCAAGGTGCTGCTTAACAACAGAACCAGCTACACCACCACCTTGTTTGCAGAGGATTTGAAGGTATCCAAGGACACGGTGGGGCAGGACCTGAAACTGGCGAAGCTGTATCTGGAACAGGCGGGCATCGAGCTGGTGAAACGTCCCGGCGCTGGCATATATGTCCGGGGGCCGGAGCTGAAGATACGACGGGCCATTGTGGAAGTCAACCGGATGGAACCGGAGGAGGGCGCGGACGGGGAAAATGGGGGTGACTACAGGCTGAAGCCGGGGACATTTAAACGTCTGTCGGGCTGCTTCAGGGGATATAGGATAGAAGCTTTTGTCCAGGTGATCCAGAACATGGAGAAGCGGTGGGGCCGCTGCCTGTCGGACCGGAGCTTTGAGGCGCTTATTGAGTATCTGGCGGTCACGGCAGCCAGAGTAAAGCACGGATACAGGATGGAGCCGGATTTTACGTATCAGGTGGAGTCCATGGATTCCAGGGAAATGCCTCCGGCTAAAGAATCTGCCCTTTCCAGGGAGGCAACACTGCCCGGGGTGGAGGGAGCGGCCCGCAGCCTGATGACGGCTCTTGGTCTGCCAAGGGAGGAGGAGGCGTATATCAGCCTGCTGCTGTGCTGCATGGAGTACCAGGAAGCGCCGGACGGCCAGGGAGAACCTGTGACCAGCAAGGAACGGGACTTTGCCCTTAGGGTCATACAGTATGTATACATGGTCATGGGGCTGGAAGGCGGGGCGGATGAACTGCTGGTCCGGACGCTGGCCTGCTACAACCGTTCCGCCCTGCCGCGGATCAGGTATGGCGTGGAGATCAAGAATCCGTTTCTGGAGGAGGTAAAGCGTACGTATCCTGCGGTGTTCTCAGCCTGCTTTGCAGCGGGAAGTGTGATCTACAAGGAAGCGGCAGGGGAGCTGCCGTCTGAGAATGAGATCTCCTGCCTGTCGCTGCTGATGGGAGGCGCTATTGTGAGGGGGGAACGGACCATACGGACCGTAGTGATCTGCGCAGGGGGAGTGGGGACATCCCAGATTCTGGCCAGGAAGCTGAAAGACCAGGTGCCCCAGCTGCTGATTGCAGAGGTCCTGGGGTATGAACGCCGGGATATGTTAAGGCAGCTGAACCCCCAGCTGGTGGTGTCCACCATCCGGGATGTAAAGGCGGACTGCCCGGTGGCAGTGATCTCGCCGGTGCTCAGCCGCGATGATCTAAAGCTGCTGAACCGTCTGTGTTCCGGAATCTACACAAAAGCACAGCCGGCAGGGGGAAGCCTTTTGGATCTGCTGGATGATGAACTGATATTTCTCGACTGTGAAGAAACGAGCAGGGAGCGGCTTTTGGAGCAGATGTCCGGGAAATTGGAAGAAAAGGGTTATGTAACGGAACAATTTCTCCGGGATGTGAGGGACAGGGAGGAACGGGGCAGCACGGCTCTTGGATTTAAAGTGGCCATCCCTCATGGAATCAGCGGTTTTGTGAAGAAGCCTGCGGTCTGTGTGGCGCAGCTGAGAGAAACAATGGACTGGACGGGGGAGCCGGTCAGTCTGGTGTTTATGCTGGCCCTGGATTTTGAGGATGTGGAGAGTACCAGGGCATTTTTTAATGGATTTTATCATCTGACCTGCGAGGTGAAAATCGCGGATATACTGAGGGAGGCGGGGACGCCCGCGCAGTTCAGGCAGATGATCGGGGATTATTGCATTTAAAATCAGGAGGGTATAATAATGGAACAGGTATTGAGTAAGGAGCTGATCTGCCTTGACGCAGAGGCAGAGAGCAAGGAGGCGGTGATCCGTCTGCTGGCGGACCGGCTGGACCGGGCCGGCCGGCTGACGGATAAGGAGGAGTATATCCGCCAGGTGTTTAAACGGGAAGAAACCTATGCCACAGGCGTTGGATTCTCCGTGGCAACACCCCATGCCAAGACGGATGCCGTAAAGGCGGCCAGTGTGGCATTTGCCCGGCTGAAGAAAGAGATCTATTGGGATGAGGAGGACAATGTGACCATGATTTTCCAGCTGGCTGTGCCGGAGACGGGAGCGGGGGACCGCCATCTTCAGATTTTGGCGGCGCTCTCCAGGAAACTGATTGATGATGATTTCAGGGAACAGATTCAAATGGCGGAAACGCCGGAAGAGATTTTGGCACTGGTGGGGGAACAGCTGTAGCGCTTTAAGGAGGGTATAAAAATGGGAGAATTTTTAGGGATATTAAAGGATGCAAGGAAACATTTGATGAAGGGCGTTTCACACATGATTCCATTTGTGGTGGCGGGCGGTGTGCTCTTTGCAGTTGCGGTGATCTTAAATGGCGAGGGGGCTGTGCCGGATACGGGATTTGCGGCCGACCTGTGGACGCTGGGAGCGGCGGCAATGGGATTCATGGTGCCGATTCTGGCCGGATTTATTGCCTTTTCCATTGCGGACCGGCCGGGGCTTGCGCCTGGCATGGCGGCCGGGTTTATTGCAAACAGTATTGGCGCCGGTTTCTTAGGCGGGATTGCAGGGGGTTTTATAGCGGGTATTGTGTGTTTTTATCTGAAGAAGATTAAACTGCCCAAATCCCTGGCTTCATTAAAATCCATTATCATTATTCCTGCTGTGGGCGTGACCGTGTCTGCCGGAATTATGTACTGGGTGATCGGAACACCTATTGCCGGGCTGATGATGGCTCTGACCAACTGGCTGACCAGCATGTCCCAGGGCAACAGAATCCTTCTGGGCGTGATCTGCGGACTGATGACCGCCTTTGATATGGGCGGCCCGGTAAATAAGGTATCTTATGCATTCTGCGTGGGAACTGTCAGCGCCGGAATCTATACATATGCGGGTCCGTCTGCGGCAGCGGTCTGCATTCCTCCCCTTGGCATGGCTCTGGCCACCTTCCTGGCTCCCAGGAAATATACCTCAGAGGAGAAGGAAGCAGGCAAGGCCGCGCTGGCCATGGGCTGTGTGGGTATCACTGAGGGGGCGATCCCCTTTGCCGCCAATGATCCGCTGCGCGTGATCCCCTGTCTGATGATAGGCGACGCGGTGGGAAGCGCTCTGGCATTTATGATGAATACCACCTGTACCGTGGCATGGGGCGGATTCATCGTGCTTCCGGCGATCAGCAACCGCATGGGCTGGATTATTTCTGTGCTGGTGGGTGCAGCGGTGACTGCGGTACTTGTTAACCTTGTGAAGAAACCGGTGACTGAGAAGTCGGAGGCCGGATCTGATGATGATATTGATATCAGTTTTGAATAGAGAAAGTGAGGATTTCATATGAAACTTTTAGCAATTACTTCCTGCCCTTCCGGCGTGGCGCACACCTATATGGCGGCTGAGGCGCTGGAGAAGGCGGCGAAAAAGCGCGGCATTGCCATCAAGGTGGAGACCCAGGGGTCCATTGGGCTGGAGAATAAGATTACGCCCGAGGACGTGGAGGAAGCGGATGCCGTCATTCTGACCAAGGATATGTCCATTCTGGGCGAGGAGCGTTTTAAGAATATCCCTGTTGTGCGGGTGTGGATTGGGGATGCCATCAAAAAGGCGGATGCCATTATTGGTAAGATAGAGACCATGCTGCTTGAGAAAAAGGGGTAGTGTTAAGGGGGGCTGTCAGAGGGATTCATCGTTGCGGATGGCGGGGCGAAGGTATATAATAGCGGTATGGCGCCGGCGCCTGCAGATGGCGGAAATGAATTTTCAAACACATCCCAGGTGAAGCGCGGCGCGAATTATGCAGCAGAGAAAGGACTCAGACAGATGATCAGATATGCGACAGTGGGAACAAATTTTATTGTGGAGTGGTTTCTAAAATCTGCCAAGGCCTGCCCGGGACTTCACTACAGCGCGGCTTACTCACGGTCAGAGGATACGGCCCAGGAATTCGCGGCAAGGCATGGAGCCGGCCGATTTGTCACCAGCCTTCAGGAACTGGCGGAGGCAGAGGACGTGGACGCAGTGTATGTGGCCAGCCCCAACAGCCTCCATTTTGAGCAGGCGGCATTATTCCTGTCCCATAAAAAGCATGTGCTCTGTGAGAAAACCATCACCAGCAACCAGGAGGAGCTTAAACGGCTTCTGGCCATTGCAGAGGAAAATGGGGTTATTATCATGGAAGCGCTGCGCTCGGTGTTCCTTCCGTCATTTGACATGATAAAGGAGAATCTGGGACAGCTGGGGACGATCCGCAGGGTCAGCCTGCAGTATGGGAAATATTCATCCAGATATGATAAATTCCGCCAGGGCATCGTGGAAAATGCGTTTAATCCGGCATTTTCCAATGGAGCGCTGATGGATATCGGGGTGTACTGTGTTCATGAGCTGGTTAAACTCTTTGGGCGGCCGGAAGGGATTGCGGCGGACAGTATTCTGTTGGAGAACGGTGTGGATGGGGCGGGAACGATCCTGGCCCGCTATGAGGGAATGCAGGCAGAGCTGCTGTACTCGAAAATCGCGGACAACAGGATTCCCAGCCAGATCCAGGGGGAGGACGGCACTATGGTGATCCGGGAAGACCTGACCAACCCCTCGGTGATTGAGATCTGGCGCCGGGACGGCTCAAAGGAGACGCTTGTTCCGGAGGGCCTGGAAGATCCCATGCTGCCGGAGGTGCAGGAGTGGCTTCGTCTGATGGAACGCGGTGAGTCTGCAGCCGTCCACAACCAGTATTCCCTGATGGAGCTGGAGCTGATGGATGAGGTGCGCAGGCAGCTGGGGATTGTGTTCCCGGCGGACAAGGAGGAGCGTTGGAAGAAGTATCAGCAAAGATAGAACAGCTGCGCCTGGAGCAGAAGGAGCTGGTCTTTGACCAGTTTGACGAGGAGACAGCCTGGGAAATCGGCAGCAGAATCCGGCGGAAGGCGGTGGAAGGAGGTTTCCCGGTGGCAGTCTCTGTCACAGTGAACCGTAGACGGCTGTTCGGCTGTTCCATGCCCGGGGCGGCGGCCATCAACGACGACTGGGTGAGGAGAAAGGAAAACATGGTCTACCGGTTTCAGAAGAGCTCCTATGAGATGGCGCTGTATACGCGGATGAAGGGCTATGATCTGAAGCAGCAGTACGGATTTGAGCTGTCTGAGTACGCGGCGGCAGGCGGATCTGTGCCCATTGTGCTGCGCGGCACCGGTGTGGTGGGAGCCATCACAGTGTCGGGCCTGGCGGAGCACGAGGATCACGGGCTGGTGGTCTCAGTGATCCGGGAATACATGGATAAATAAGCAAGAAAATACCCCGCGCTTTGGCGGGGAGGTCCTGTGGATTACAGGCCTTCCAGGTCAAAGGGCGGGGTATACTCTTCTCTGGCGCTGCTCTTTTCCTGCATGAAGCCGTCGGTGAGTCCCAGACGGATGGCTTCGTCCACGACCTTGTAATATTCGTAGGAGGTGATGCGGCGGTTGAGATGGGGATATCCGCTGCTGTGGAACATGGGGGTATACTGGCTCATCAGGCTCACCAGGTACTGTCCCCTGGGGAAATGTTCACTGATCCAGTTTAAGAGCGCCATGGAGTCCGACTTGTGGGAGGGCAGCACCATGTGGCGGATGATGACGCCTTTTTTCAGCAGGGGCGTGTCCGCCTGCCCTGCTGAATTGGAATTTTCTGGGAAATATACCGGAGGGCCGGTCTGATCAATCATCTGGCGGATGGCTGCTGCGGCTGTCTCAAAGTAATCCGGTGCGCCGGAATAGCGGGCGGCCAGGCGGTTGTCGAAGTATTTAAAATCCGGCAGCCAGATGTCCACATAGTCCTTCAGCGCGGCAACGGTTTCCAACCGCTCATAGCCGCCGCAGTTGTACACAA
>URUZ01000178.1 GCA_900551225.1 uncultured Clostridium sp. | reverse complement strand
GTCCCCGAACCTTCCCGCCCGCAGCCCCTGGCTCTCACGGACGGATGCATCTAACTCCGCCCGCGTAACCTTTCCACGCCTAAATCCCCATTTACCCAAACCAAGAAAGAACCCGTCAAGCACACTGCTCCTTTTTGTCTATCTCTCCAAGCAATGTTTTATAAGATAATCGGCCAGGCAGCCCAGCTGAATCGCCATTGTCACCGCCCCGGGGTCCAGATGTCCAACACCTTTTCCCGGCTGGTTGCTGGCGCGTCCTTTGGCCGCTTCCATTTCCCTCGTGCTTTCGGCGCCTTCCTGGGCCTTTTCTTTCATGATCAAAAGGGATTCCCGGCAGTTCCGTCCTTGAGATAAGGCAAGATTGTAGGCTGCTGCTGCCGGATAAACTGCATCCACCATGGTTTTATCTCCCGGTTTTGTATTCCCCCGCTTCATCAGCGCCTCTGACCAGCAGGTCAGCATCTTACCAATATGATCTGCGTCCAGATACCGGATTCCTCCAAAAGCTTTCGCCGCGGCAAGATAAGCACTTCCATAAAGCGCACCTGACGTTCCGCCCATGGCGGACATCACCGCCATGGCCAGATTTTTAAAAAATTCCTTAAAATCCTGGGCGCAGGTCAGCGATTCCCGCAGCTGCAGTAATTTGTCAAACCCAATTGTAATATTCAGCCAGTGATCTCCATCGGCGATAGCCGCATCCAGCTCTGTGATGTAATCCTTCTGTTCCCGGATAACTTGAGCCGCCTCGTCCAGATAGTTAAAATATTGGCTGCAATCCATTTTTATCATCATAAGTTCTCCTATGGTAACTGCTTCCATGCAGGTGTATCGCAGGGAGCGTCCAACAGCCCCGTCAGCTCCCCATCCAGCTTCAGCAGGGAGATAGAGCACCCTGCCATATCCAGTGCAGTCATATAATTTCCCACATAGACCCGGGATAGAATTACGCCTTTTTCCTCCAAAATCTCTGCCGCATCCCTGGCAAACACATACAACTCCATCAGAGGCGTTCCGCCAAGGCCGTTAACCAGCATCGCCGCCTCTGCGCCATGGTAATCATAATCGGCCAGGATTTTCTCCAACAAAATCTCTGCAATTTCCCGGGAGGTTTTCATAACGGTCTTTTCAATTCCCGGTTCCCCATGAATCCCCATCCCGATCTCGATTTCATTTTCATCCAGCTTAAACCCAGGTTTTTCCAGACCCGGTAAGGTGCAGGCAGTCATAGACATTCCCATGGTGCGAAGCCGGCCAATTGCCTTGCAGGCTGCCTGCTTAACCTGATCCAGGTCTGCTCCCTGCCGGGCTTTAGCTCCTGCAATTTTGTGTATAAACACCGTCCCGGCGATTCCCCGGCGCCCGGCAGAATATGTACTGTCCGGCACCGCCACATCATCCTTCACCACCACGCTGTCTACAGTGATGTCTTCCATCTCCGCCAGTTCCTTTGCCATGGAAAAGTTCATCAGATCCCCTGTATAATTCTTCAGAATCATCAAAACGCCTCTTCCTGTATTGGCTTCTTCTATGCCCTTTAACATCTGATCCGGGCTGGGGGAGGCGAAGACATTGCCCGCCACCGCCGCATCCAGCATCCCCATCCCTACATACCCTGCATGGGCCGGTTCGTGGCCGCTTCCTCCTGCTGTGACAAGCCCCACCTTCTCTGTCTTTTCTTTACGGGCAATCACCCGTTTTTCCGGAAAACAGGCAAGTCTGGGATCACAAAGTGCCAGCCCCTGGAGCATCTCCTCCACAATTGTCCCTGGTTGGTTCATGATTTTTTTCATCTCGGTTCCCCTTTTCTGAGCAGCAGTTGTTTTTGAATGTAATAATACAGTCCGCCGCCCTCACAGATCTCCTGGATAAAAGGCGGCATGGATCTGATGGGATAGGTAGCGCCACTACGGCTGTTTGTGATGATCCCCTGTTCCAGATCCACAGAAATGTGATCGCCTTCATTGATGAGCTTTCCGGCGTTTGGCACTTCCAGTGCCAGGAATCCGCGGTTGATGCAGTTGCGGAAAAACGTCCGTGCAAAGGACTCGGCAATTATACAGGAAATGCCCGCGCCCCGTATAGCCAAGGGTGCATGTTCCCGAGAGCTGCCACAGCCAAAGTTACGGCCTGCCACCAGGATATCTCCGGCAGCGGCCTGCCCCGCAAAACCAGGACAATGGTCCTCAAATGCATGGCTGCCCAGCTCCGCTTCGTTGTCTGTAATTAGATAACGGCTGGGAATAATCATATCCGTGTCAATGTGGTCACCAAATTTCCATACATTTCCAGATAAAACCTGTATCATGATACAATCACCTCCTCAGGAGATGCCAGGTAGCCCAGCACGGCAGATGCCGCCGCAACTGCAGGCCCCGACAGATATACCTGGCTGTCCACATGTCCCATCCGCCCCTCAAAATTGCGGTTGGATGTGGACACGCACCGCTCACCAGCTGCCAGTAATCCCATGTGTCCGCCCACGCAGGGGCCGCAGGTAGGTGTGCTCACCACTGCCCCTGCCTGGATCATTGTTTCAAAGAGGCCTTCCCTCATGGCCTCCAGATACACCTCCTGGCTGCCGGGTATAACAATCATACGGACATTCTCAGACACGCTGCGGCCTTTTAAAATATCTGCGGCAATCCGCATATCTTCCATGCGTCCATTTGTACAGGAACCCACAAATACCTGATCTATGGGAATCTTTTCCGCAGTCAGCTGGTCCACGGGGTATACGCCTGCGGGGTTAGGGGGTATGGCCACCTGCGGCGTCATTTTGCTGACGTCCCAGGTATACTCCGCGTCATAGACAGCATCCATGTCCGCATATACCGGCGTAAACGGACGGCCGCACCGCTTCCCGGCATATGCCATGGTGATCTCATCCGCGGGAATAATAGCCGTTTTAGCTCCGCACTCCACCGCCATATTGCACAGTGAAAACCGGCTGTCCATGGACAGGCTTTCAATCGCCGCTCCATAGAATTCAATTGCTTTATACCGCGCGCCCTCCAATCCCAGCCTTCCAATTGTGTAAAGGATCAAATCCTTTCCCACAATCCCCTCAGGCAGATCTCCCTCAAACGTGATCTTGATTGTCTCCGGCACTCTCAGCCACAGTTCTCCCAATGTCATCACACACAGCATATCTGTGCTGGCCACCCCGACGGAGAAAGCGCCCATGGCGCCGTGGGTGCAGGAATGGGAATCCACCCCGATAATCAGTTCCCCGGGCGCCACAAATCCTTTTTCGTGGAGCAGAACATGTTCAATTCCCATCCTTCCCACCTCATAATAGTGGGGCAGCTGTTCTCTGCGGCAGAATTCCCGAACAGCCTTGCACTGCTGCGCGGATGCAATATCCTTGTTTGGGGCGTAATGGTCCGGTACAATCACCAGCTTTTCTTTATCATAGATACGCCGGCACTCCAATCTGTCGTACTCGTTAAAACACATCGCTGCATTGATCTCATTGGAGATCAGGCAGTCCGCACTGGCGAAAACAATTTCGCCTGGGCTAACTGTATCCCGCCCGGCATGGGCGGCCAGTATTTTTTCAGATATTGTGGCTCCCAATGGATATTCCCTCCTTATTTGGTTTTCTCTGCGAACTTATTTCTCAGGTAAGGCAATGCCTTAGGCAAGATCAGTGCGCCCACAATAATGACCCACATAACCCAGGTAATTCCGCTTTCAAAGAAAATGCCAAAACTGCCCTTGGACAGCCGGAACGCCACTATAAAGTTTTCTTCTGCAATCTTACCCATTACAAGGCCCAGAATCAGCGGCACATGAGGGAAATCATTTTCCGTCATAATATAACCGATCACGCCGAAAATCAGGAATAAATACATATCCAGCATAAAACCTCTGGTAGCAAAGGAGCCAATCATGCAGACCGCGAAAATCCCCGGCACCAGATAGCCCACATTTGTCAGGGACAGCTTGGACACCAGCCGCGTATAGACAAAACCAAAGGGCCAGAGCAGGATGTTGGCAGCCAGCACTGCCAGAAACAGCGCATAGACTTCATTGGAATACATCCGCATAACCTGGGGCCCTGGATTGATCCCATGGAGTGTCAGCGCCGCCAGCATGATGGCAGTAGTGCTGGAGCCCGGAATGCCAAGGGCTATTGAGGGCACCAGCGCGCCTGCCGCAACTGCATTGTTGGAAGCCTCTGAGGCAATGACTCCTTCCGGATTGCCATGGCCGAACTCCTCCGGATGCTTTGACCAGGTCTTGGCCTGACCATAGCTGAGAAAGGCTGCAACATCGATTCCCGCCCCAGGTAAAATCCCTACAAACAGTCCGATAAGCGAGGAACGGACCACCGCTCCGAAATGGCTGAACGTTTCACGCACGCCTTCTGCAATCTGCGACAGCTTGCCTATACCCTGATCCGCCTTCTGGGCCACAGACTCCTCTCCCACCAGCGCAATCAGGGAAGGATAGGCGAAAAGCCCCACCAGGGCAGGTATCAACGGAATGCTGTCAAACAGTTCGATCAATCCAAAGGTCAGACGCGGTCGGCCCAGGGTTGGGTCTGCCGACATTGTGGCAATCAGCAGCCCTACCACACCGGCCAGCAGCCCCTTGGCCATATTCTTCTCCGATGATGTGACGATCACTGCAATCCCAAGAAGGGACAGCAGAAAGATCTCCGCCGGGCCGAATTTCAGCGCAATCTGTGCGCTGGGCTTAATCACAAACAGGGCTATCAGGGACGCTATTATACCGCCCACACAGGAAGCAGTCAGAGAAATCCCCAGGGCGTATGTCGCACGGCCCTGTCGGGCCAGGGGATATCCGTCCAGGGTGGTGGCTCCGGCCCCGGTGGTGCCAGGCGTCTTAAACAGGATGGCCGGAACCGAGCCGCCGTACTGGCAGCCCACATAAATTGCGCCGAGGAAAATCAGCGCTCCCTGGGTGGTCATGCCCAGGGTCAGCGGCAGCAGGATCGCAGTTGTGTTGGAAGAGCTAAGTCCCGGAATACTTCCGGCGATGATCCCAATCAGAACCCCCAGTACCAGAATCATAAGCGTTTCCAGTGTGAACAGATACTGCGCCCCGCCTAAAATCAAGGAAAATGTATCAGACATACCATCACCCCTTTCTAAAATAAAACACCGGCCGGCATACGTATCTGAAGCCATTGGACAAAAATTCCGTAGAGTGCTGCTGTGAATAAGAGTGAAAACAGCAGCAATGATACAGGTCTGCGGATTCCCAGATAAAAGGCCAGCACCGCCAGATAAAGTACAGTGCAGATAAAAAATCCAATCAGCGGGATCAGCAGGATATAGCCAAGCGTCAAAATAGTCACGAATACCTTTTGCTTCGTAATATTCAGCGTACAGTTCCACTTGCCGGCTTCTTCCTTTTCAGTATCGGAAAGTGTCCTGATAAATTCCCTGACACTGTTCACCCCATTCCACAAAAACAGCGGGATCAGGATCATAAAAAGTGCCTTGGGAAAATCCAGCGCCTTAGCCGGAAGATCTTTCGCACTGAACCAGTACAGTCCTGCAAAGGCCAGGGCAATCAGCGCAAAGAGATAGTTTTTAATCAGGAAGCGGATATATTTAATCAGCATATTTAACCCCCTTTTTTAATCAGCCTCTATTCGCCGGACAGAATGTCCTTGTTTTCTTCCACAAACTCCAGCAGCTTCTGCATATGGACCGTCGCATCCTCAGGTGTAAGTACATTATAAATCTTATCTTCTTCAGTATCTTCCAGCATAGCCACAAACTCCGGGTCTGTCCACGCTGTGTTAAATGCCTCGATGAGCTTCTGGGCGCGGTCCGGATATTGTTCCATAAAGCCCTTGGGGGCCAGCACGCCGTAGTCTGAAGTGATATCCGTCACAGGGGTGCCAAGGACTTCACTGACTGTGGGCACGTCCTTGTATTTTTCAAAAGGATTCACGGAAGAGTGAATGGCCAGAATCTTCACATCATCCAATATGGCCTGGGAACCAAACAAGGAAAAATGTCCTACGTCCGCCTGGCCTCCCACCAGCGCTGTGCGGGCCTTGCTGCCGCTGTTAAATGCCACCGAATTAAATTTCACGCCCGCGGCTGCCTCTATCTCCTTGACGCCAAGGGTATCACTGCAGGCCAGATTGGTTAAAGCCATGGAAACCGATTCCGGCGGCTGGGTCTTCATATAGTCCAGAAGTTCCTGGAATGTATCCCAGGGGGCATCCTTACGGACCATCACCGCTGTGGCATCCTGCATGTTGAGACCCAGCACATCAAAGCTGTCCAGCCCATAGGGCGCGTCTAATGTTGCAATGGTATTACAGAAATCAAAACCAGACAGCATCAGCAGTGTATAACCGTCCGGCTCAGCCTCGGCCACCACGTTGGTGCCAATCAAAGTCCCGGACCCCTCCACAAAATCAAATTGAAGAGGCACTCCCATGGCCTTTTCAAAATAAGGCTGCCATTTACGTGCAGATTTCTCCATTGCACCTCCCGCACCGTTGGGAAGTACAAACCTGATGGGCTTGTCCGGATATTTGTCATTGGCTGAGGATGAGGATGACTCCGCAGAAGCCGGGGCTGATGACTGGGCGTCCGGGGCCGGAGCTGATGTTGCCGGCGCGCTCTTGGCGCAGCCTGCCAGCATTGCAATGGCCAGAATAGCTGCTGATAATTTCTGCAAATTAGCTTTTTTCATAAAAATACCTCCCATTTAATCTTAAATTTATGCAACTGCAACATATATCTTTATTATAACCTCTGTTTTTTTTCTGTCGTCATACCAAAAGATGGACTTTTAATGTACTACTTTTCAGGGAAAAACCGGTTCAGATCACGCCGCTTTTGAATTTCCAGTTTAGAAAACGCACGCGCAAGCTGCGTCTTAACCGTGCTCTCACTGATCACAAGCAGGCCTGCGATCTCCTTGTTGGAAAGGCGCTTTGCCGCAAGCTTTGCTATCTCCAGTTCACGCGCAGTAAGGCCCATGGGCGGCTGCGCAAAATGTTCAGATATAATCCGCGTGACGCTCTGCTCATATGCCGTTCGTTGCTCTTGGATCTCTAAAAGCTCCGGACAATCCCATTCTGCTGCCAATGTCTCCAGCGTTTTACCGACATATTTTCCAAGCTCCGCAAAGGGCATAAGAATATGATCCGGGGCAGCCAGCTCCAGAGCCATTTTCAGGTGCAGCTTTGCCTTTTCACTGTCAGCCAGCGCTTCATATGTGCCTGCAATAAGAATGTGCAGCATCAGCTCCGCATAAATATTGGGATATATTCGCGCTGCCTCCATGTAGTTTTCCGACATAGCCAGCAATTGCAGATACTCTCCCTTGGCAAGAAGCGCTTCAGCCTGTACGCAGTACAGCATAGGGGCCGCACGGAAACAGAGCGTAAATCGCGGCAGAATATCCGCATCGAACTGAGCCCTGATCTTCTGGGGCTGCCCCAATTTACTGTACAAAAAGATATCTAAAATATCGGTGGCAGGTAAAACACGGTATTCTTTTTTAAGGGAGACAGAATCCGCCACCTCTCTCAGTAAGTATTCAATGGAGCGCCAGTTTCCGCGGGCCAGGGCAATGCGGATCTGAAGCAGAACCACACAGAGCCACGTATGCCATTGCCTGTCCCGATGGATGGCAAGCAACGCTTTATAGACTGCTATTTCTGCCTCCTGAAGATGGCAGGTAATATAGAGCGCCTCAGCCTGCATCACCAGGTCCGCCCCATCCAGCCGGCCGCCGATCAAGGCCGAGTACAGCGGATTATACTCAGAAAACAGGGCTGTCTCTTTCTCCAGATCTCCAGGCCGGCGATGGTACATATATAATAGGGAAAGAGAATCGTTCAGGCCGGTATCCGGCCATGGGATTGCCGCCCTGCGGCTGTCAAGAAGCTTCTTGGCCTCATAGATGTGGGGCAGCATTGCAGACAAATCGTTATACTGGGCGTAGCAAAGCAACAGTTCATATGTACCTGTAAGCCGGGTACGGGTTTCCTCATCAAAATCCGTATTGGTGCCCATAATCTCCTCAAATTCCGCACAGACTTCCTTCCCCATCTCATGGCGCCCAAAAGCGAACATCTGCCTGGCAAATGTAAGAATCGCCTTGGGGTGTCTGGCACGGATCTGTGCAGGACAGTCCGTATAATAGGAGATAAATTCCTGCTCATCCAGCCCATACAAGACAATGAACCTCCTCCTCTCCACCGCATCCATCAAGGCATCAAAATCCTTGATTCTGTAGTACAGCCGCCGGGCGCGCTCATTTTCATCATTTTTAAGATACCATTCTGCCAGTCTGCTCTGCCGCCTCCTGTATTCCTCCGGGGGAAGCCTTCTGTTTCTCCAGGCAAAATAGCCTGCAAAAACAGGGGCCAAGCGGTAAATGCCAGTGGAACGGTCATATTGCAGGAACATCCCATTTTTTTCCAGTTCACTGATTAAGGCTGCGGCATCCCCTTGTCCCCACAAAAACTCTGCCTGTTCCTCAGTAAACGATTCCGCGATCGCTGCAGCGGACAGAAATTCCAGTGCCCGCTCCGGCATACGGCTGAACACAATCCGTTCCATCAGGCAAAATGTTTCATGCTCCGACAGAAAACTCCCGTGTTCCTGATATTCCCGGAGATTCATATGAACCAGAACGCTCCAGCCTGAGCAGGCCTGATGGAGCGGCTGAAGGGCCTGCGCAGGCAGTATGATTCCATTCAGTTTAAAATATTGTTCTATATCTTTGACGGAATATTCAAAATCCTCCTGGCAGATCTGATTGACCATGCCATAGATCCTGAAAAAATCGTCGTTCCTGGCCGCCGGACGGCCGGAGAGTACCAGATGGAATCCATCCGGCAGGTTTCCTACAAAAACATGCAAAAACTCCTGTATCGGTGCATAAATATCCTCTTCCAGCCCGTCCAGCACTAATACCAGCGGGAACTTTGTCCCCTGGCAAAACGTCTGAAATGCACCTAGAAATCTCCGCATTTCCCCTAGTCGTTCCGGTATGGAACCCGCCAGAAGGAACTGATAGAATTCCTCGTCTTCCCCTCTGAACGCTGCTCTGAAATCTTCCCAAAAGCCCTGGCTGCCCCCGCCAAGCAGCGTCTGCCAAATTACCCTTGGCACGTCTTTTCCCTGTTCTGTGCGAAACTGCAGATATGCCCTGAGCGCCGTTGTTTTCCCATAGCCCATGGGCGCCGAAACCAGTGTCAGGGGCGTCTGTAAAATCCGTTCCAGTTTTCCTTTCAGCTTCTCTGTTAAGTACACCATAGATCCCGCCATAGTCCCCTCCTCCATTCAGAATCTTTTGCATTGCTATTCTACTATAACATGAGCAGATAACTGCTACAATTGAGGGGGGACTATCCTAATGGAGAAGCGCAGCCTCATATTCCGGAAGAATTTTGAAGTAATTCCAATTGTTTTGACTCATCCAGTGATAGTCCTCCATACAGTTCTGGTACCACAGTGTTTCAAACCGGATTGCAGCCAAAAATGCCTCTTTCAGTCTACCGCTTTGCACTGTCTCCGGGCAAAATACTGCCTTTTTGGATTCACAGCCAATCTTGTACTCCCTGGGCATATCTTCTAAGAACGCGACCGTATCGGCATTTAAAAGGCCGCCAATCGTGCAGGCCTTACCGGGATATTGATCATGCCATTTTCTACAGACTTCTATACAGGCCTCATATACCTGGGGGCTGTTGCAGCCCTGCATATCAAGACCCATGGAACATGCCATATCCACCCGGCCTATATCCAGACCGGCCAGCATTCCAGCCTCCGGAAGGCTGCAGATATGGTCAAAATTCTTGAGGCCATCCACTGTCTCCACATTGATCAGTAACCCAATTTTTTCCAACTCATCTTCCCGGAATATCATTTTAGCCGCGCCCAGGAACTTCCGGGCCGCAAAGGCGGACTCTATCATGGGTGCAATAATTTGGGTTGCCCCAGCTGACCGCGCCTGCCGCATGTCTGTGATAGCCTCACATCCACCTATTTTCACAATCATCTCCAGGCCCGCGGCTGAGGAGATCTCCTTCAGTCTCAACAGTTCCTCCAAACGCGCTCCCTCAGCCTCAAATTCTCCCTTGACGCCAACCAGGCCATATTCATCGCGCATGTGCCGCAGCAGGGACAAGATCTCTTTTTCCACTGTATTCATTAAACTGCACTCCTCCCTTTCTTGATCTATATTCTGATTATACCGGCTGCCCCTGTGCCTGTCGTCAGCCGAAAGGATGTAACTTTGCTGTCATACGAATACGGTGAACCGGGCGCTTTGCAAACACTTCACTGGGTGCAACAAAAAAAGGTAGGTGAAATAATGGTGTCGGTTTTGGTTCTTTCTGAATTTGGGGTAGATGGGAGTTAGGCGCGGAAGGGTACGCGGACGTTGGCTGGTGTATTGGCCGTGAAAAGAAGGAGGTTGGGGCTGGGAGGACAGCGGAGGGGCCGGCTCCTGGTTACGGAGAGCGTGTC
>URUZ01000177.1 GCA_900551225.1 uncultured Clostridium sp. | reverse complement strand
GTACTTATATATCTCAGGCTTTTCCAACAGAACCAAACAGTTCCATCTTCTCCTTAACAGTTCCTCTGATGGCTTCTGCGCCGGGAGCCAGCAGCTTTCTCGGGTCAAAGCCCTTGCCCTGCTGATCCTTGCCTGCCTCGATGTACTCTCTGGTAGCTGCCGCAAATGTCAGCTGGCACTCTGTGTTCACGTTGATCTTGGCTACGCCCAGGCTGATGGCCTTCTTGATCATATCCTCAGGGATGCCGGTGCCGCCGTGAAGGACTAAGGGCATATCGCCTACCTGCTCCTTAACAGCAGCCAGAACCTCAAAGTTCAGGCCCTGCCAGTTGGCCGGGTATTTGCCATGGATGTTGCCGATGCCTGCTGCCAGGAAATCGATGCCCAGGTCTGCGATGGCCTTGCACTCTGCGGGATCTGCGCACTCGCCTGCGCCCACAACGCCGTCTTCCTCGCCGCCGATGGAACCAACCTCAGCCTCAAGTGACAGGCCCATAGCGTGGGCTACCTTAACCAGCTCTCTGGTCTTCTCGATATTCTCCTCGATGGGATAATGGGAGCCGTCAAACATAATGGAAGAAAATCCTGCTTTGATGCACTTGTAGCAGCCGTCGTATGTGCCGTGGTCCAGATGAAGCGCTACGGGGACCGTAATCTTTAACTCCTCCATCATGGCCTCTGTCATGGCGGCAACGGTCTTGAATCCGGTCATATATTTTCCTGCACCCTCAGATACGCCCAGGATAACCGGGGACTGCAGCTCCTGTGCGGTCAGCAGTACGGACTTGGTCCACTCCAGGTTGTTGATATTGAACTGTCCTACCGCATATTTTCCTTCTCTTGCTTTTTCAAGCATTTCTCTTGCTGATACTAACATAATTATACCTCCTCGTTACGAGCACTTGGCGCCTGTTCTTCAGGCACTCAGCGCAGTGGCTTATGGTTGATTGTTACTTTTTTAACTAACTTCAATATTATAGCGCACTTACCCTAAAAAGGAAAGTGGAAGTTTCCTATATCTTCAAAATACCTTTTACCATGGCTTCCATGCCGTCCACCGCGCATTCCAGGTTGTGGCGGATGGGGGCGGTGCGGATCTCTTCCACTGCCTGTGGTACTGCAACGCCGGAGAGCCTGCTCAGATCGTCCACAATGGCAAATTCATCTTTCCCCTGAACCGCCCCGGCTCCGGCGATGGCCTCCATCACACTGTGGGAGAACTTGTAGGGGCTGGCCGTGGATGCAATCACCGTCCGGGCCTCATCGCCTGTGTTCTTCCTGTAATTCTCATATACGGCGGCCGCCACGCCTGTGTGGGTGTCGATCAGATACCCGGTATCTTCAAATATATGCCGGATAGCCGCTGCATTTTCCTGCTGGTCCGCATAACCGCCTGCAAAGTCCGCCATGAACTGCCGCATCCCGTCTGTGACGGTATAGCTGCCCTTCTCAGACAGATCCTTCATCAAGGCCCCGCTGACCGCTGCATCGCTGCCTGCGCTGAGATAGATCAGGCGCTCCAGATTGCTGGAAATCAAGATATCCATGGATGGGGAGTTGGTGAGAATGAAATCCCGCTTCCTGTCATATGTTCCGGTGGTAAAGAAATCGTAAAGCACCTTGTTGTCATTGGAAGCGCAGATCAGAGTCTTAATGGGCAGGCCCATACGCTTGGCAAAGTAGGCTGCAAGGATGTTGCCGAAGTTGCCTGTGGGCACCGCCACATTGATCTCCTGGCCCTTTCCGATTTCCTGGTTATCAAGTAGTGTGGCATATGCATATACATAATATACGATCTGTGGTACTAATCTTCCTATATTAATGGAATTGGCAGAAGAAAACTGATAGCCACTGCCAGCCAGTTCCTGCTCCAGATCCTTGTCCCCAAAGAGCTTCTTCACACCGGTCTGGGCATCGTCAAAGTTGCCGTAAATGGCCACTACGCTGGTGTTGTCCCCCTTCTGGGTCCGCATCTGCAGCTCCTGTACCTTGCTGACTCCGTCCTTGGGATAAAATACGATGATCCGTGTGCCCGGCACATCTGCGAATCCGGCCATGGCCGCTTTGCCCGTGTCGCCTGAGGTCGCTGTGAGGATCACGATCTCCTTATCCACCTGGTTCTTCTTGGCCGCGGTGGTCATCAGGTGAGGCAGAATAGAAAGCGCCATATCCTTAAACGCGATGGTACTGCCGTGATAAAGTTCCAGATAATAAGCTCCGTCCGCCTTAGAAAGCGGTGCGATCTCCTCTGTATCGAACTTGCCGTCATAAGCCTTTGCGATACAGGCCTTTAACTCCTCCTCCGTAAAATCCGTCAGAAACAGCTTCATCACTTCATAAGCAGTCTCCTGATACGTCATGCCGGCCAGCTTCTCCACCGGCACATCCAAAACCGGGATCTCGGTGGGCATAAACAGGCCCCCGTCCTTGGCCAGCCCCTTTAATATCGCCTGGGAAGCAGTGATTCCCGCCTCGCCGCCTCTGGTGCTCTGATAGGATAAACCCATGTACTTTTCCTCTCTTCTGCCATAAAATATCGCTGAATATTGATTTCATTACCTTAGATCTTAGCATATTTCAAGGGAGGGTGCAACTGAATAATTACGGGCGGGACGTACCTTTACGCTTTGTGTCACAATATAAAAACTGTGCATATAACAGTTAAAAAGTTGTATTTTTTTCGAAAACCTATTGACTTTTAAAAAGAAAACGAATATAATCCATTACATCACAGAAACGAAAAGGGCCCGGACGGTGAAAATGAAACCGGACGGAACAAGAACCTTACAAATTAAGAGAAGCATGATATGGGCAACGGCGCTCAAGGATCTAATGGGATTATTACGGATTCTTCGGGTGTTTTTTTATACCCTAAACCAGCGTCCCAAACCATAACAACATTGTAGAAAGGTGGAACAGAGTATGATTAAGGTAAATCATTTAAAGAAAAATTTTGGTAACTTAGAGGTGCTCAAGGATATCAATTTAACCGTTCAGGAAGGTGAGAAGCTGGTAATTATCGGCCCATCCGGAAGCGGCAAGAGTACCTTGATCCGCTGCATGAACTACCTGGAAGAGCCAACAGCAGGAGAGGTTTATATCAACGACCAGCGCCTGACCCACAAAAACCGCGGCGAGATGGCCAGACGGTATTCCTCCATGGTATTCCAGCAGTTTAATCTGTATCCACATATGACCGTTCTGCAGAACCTGACCCTGGCTCCCATCAAGCTTCAGAAGGTGCCCAAGGCCGAGGCGGAAGCAGAAGCCATGAAGTACCTGGAGCGCGTAGGCCTGGCCGACAAGGCAGACTCCTATCCCCAGAACTTATCCGGCGGCCAGCAGCAGCGTGTGGCCATTGCCCGCGCACTGTGCACCAAGCAGAAACTGATTCTGTTTGATGAGCCCACCTCCGCTCTGGACCCTGAGATGGTGCAGGAGGTTCTGGATGTTATGGTTAACCTTTCAAAGGAGAACATCACCATGGTATGCGTAACCCACGAGATGGGCTTCGCCAAGCAGGTTGCCGACCGCGTTATCTTCATGGATGACGGCACCATCGTTGAGGAAGGCACGCCGGAACACTTTTTTGAGAACCCGGAGAATGAGAGAACCAAAGCATTTTTGAGCAAGATTCTTCATTAATTATGTTTCATCAGAGTACCGATTGCGTTCCACGCTGCAGAGCGTGTTTGAGGCAATAAAGAGGCGCCGGCCCGGCCGGTGCTTCAGAAGTAAAAAAGAGGAGGACTAAAGTTATGAAAAAGAATCTTAAAATGAGCGCTGCCGTTTTAGCTGCCGCCATGGTAATGGGTGCACTTACAGCCTGTGGAGGATCTTCCAGTACCGCCACAACAGCCGCCGCTACCACTGCTGCTTCCGGCGATACCACCGCTGCTTCCGGCGACACCACTGCTGCCGCTGCCACAGGTGATGTTTCCGCTGATGTTCAGAAGATCATCGACGCAGGCGTCCTGAAGGTCGGCGTCAAGACTGATGTTCCCTGTTTCAGCCTGCAGAACACTGCTACCGGCGAGTACGAAGGCCTGGAAGACGATCTGTCCTATGAGATCGCAGGTAAGATCTTCGGCTGCACCCCGGAGGAAGCCAAAGAGAAGAAACTGGTTGCATTCCAGGGCGTTACAGCCAAGACCAGAGGTCCTCTCGTAGAAAACGGTGAACTGGATATGGTTATCGCCACCTTCACCATCACCCCGGACCGCAAGGAGACCTACAACTTCTCCACACCTTACTTTACAGACGCGGTTGGCCTGCTGGTTCTCACTGATTCCGGCATCAACTCCATCGAAGATCTGGACGGAAAAGTAATCGGTGTTGCACAGGGTTCCACCAGCCAGAAGGGCTTTGAAGCCTACATCGCTGACAAGGGAATCTCCGTGACGCCAACCTTCGAGGAATTTGACGGCTATCCCGCACTGTCCGCAGCACTGGCAGCCAAGAACATTGACGTATTCTCCGTTGACCGCGCAATCCTGGCAGGTTACAGAGATGACACCAACAAACTTCTGGATGACCGCTACGCAGAGCAGGAATACGGCGTCTGCACCAAGAAAGAGAACACCGGACTGGCTGAACTGGTTGACGGCGTGATCGTTGGTTTAAAGGACAGCGGCAAATTAGATGAAATGATTAAAGGATGGGGAATCGAATAACTCATGATTAAAGGTCTCTTTGAAGCGAAACGTTGGGCTGCACTCTTTACAGTGCTCCCGGAAAAGTATCTGCCCGGCTTTATCATGACCTTAAAAGTAGCGCTAACAGGACTCCTGTTAGCGCTGGTTTTAGGAATCATTTTCGGCATGCTTTCCACTGCAAAATTAAAAATATGCAGATTTATCTCCAGGGTGTACGTGGAGTTTTTTCAGAATACGCCGCTGGTTGTGCAGGTCTTTTTCTATTACAACTGCCTGCCCTATGTGATCGGAGGACGTGTTCCCAAGTTTCTGCTGGGAGTGATCGGCGTGGGCATTTACCACGGGGCATACATATCGGAAGTAATCCGCACAGGCATCGAGGCAGTGCCCAAGGGCCAGTTTGAGGCCGCTTATTCCCAGGGATTTGGATACCTCCAGACCATGCGCTATGTGATTCTGCCGCAGACTATCAAGCTCATCATGCCCGCACTGGCCAACCAGGCATTAAACCTGGTGAAGAACACGTCGGTTCTGGCCATGGTGGCAGGACTGGATCTGATGTACTTTGCAGATGCATGGGGCAGCGACCGCGGGTATTTTGCCCAGGCGTATTTCTCATGCGCACTGCTCTACTTCATCATCTGCTTCCCCATTGCAAGGCTTGCCCGGTATCTGGAAATCCGCGCAAAGAGGCTGCCTGTACCTAAAAAGCGGAAGGAGGTGGCTTAAATGCAAGAGGGATTTAACCTGATTTTCACAAAAGCCAACTTCCTGTTTATGATGAACGGCCTGGGTATGACATTGCTGATCTCCATCGGCACCATCATCCTCAGCCTGTTGTTCGGCACCATCCTGGCTCTGTTCAGACATTTTAGCAGCGGCAAATGGGCGTGGCTGTCGGCCCTGACCGGCGTGTACATTGAGTTCTTCCGCTGTACGCCCAACATCCTGTGGATTCTGTGGATTCGTTTCACCATCAAGGGCAACCCTCTGGTGCTGGCCATCTTCGCCTGTACCCTGTTTACAACGGCTGTGATGGCGGAGATCATCCGCGGCGGATTAAACGGAATTCCCAAGGGTCAGTTTGAGAGCGCCGCTTCCCAGGGCTTCTCATTTTTCCAGACACTGTTCTACATTGTACTGCCCCAGACCTACAAGAGCATTGTTCCGGCCATGCTGTCCCAGGTGATCACCATTATCAAGGACACCTCCTTCTTAAAGGTAGTGGATATTGCGGAATTTATGAGAAACAGCTCTGTGGTTATGGGTAAATTAAAAGTGCCTTCGCATATTATTATGCTCTATGTCTTTATCGCCCTGTGTTATTTTGTGATCTGCTTCTCCTTATCCTGCGGAGTCAGATATTATCAAAAGAAAATGCTGAGCACTTCCAGCACGTGACAAATATTCAGAACCCGGCCCGTGGCAGTAATGCCACAGGCCGGGTTCTTTACATTGGGGTCGGCAGGTGTTAAACTAGTAAAACATAGAAGAAACCACTGTCTTGTCATTTTTGATCTGCTGTCTCTTGTCCCGGCCGTCCGGGATGAAACGGAACACAACAAAGTCCGTATCCTGCCCGCTGCGGTTTAAGAAGGTGTGAAGGGAGGTTCCCACTCTCACCAGATCGCCTTTCTGCAGCAGCTGCTCCTGGACGGCGCCGGCTTCGTCCTTCCAGGAGAAGGTCATCTGGCCGCGGGTGATTAGTATGGTCTCCTCTATGACGGAATGGGAATGCCATTCCTGGACAGAATCCGGCGGGATGGTATTGGTGTGGATCTCATATTCGCTGAATATGTAGTAGTCTACACTGGTTTTGTTCTCTTTGATTACGGAAATCGCATCTGCTGACCGCATGATTTCAGGTTGTGACATAGGATAACCTCCTTTATTCTCCCAGAGTATCTCATTGAAGGGCTGCTGTCAACCTGATGCGGGGCATGGAGAAAGGATATATATTATGAAATATGAACATATAGTCAGAGGTACCTTCGTCAGCAGACCAAACCGTTTCATCGCCCATGTGCTTCTGGGAGAGGAGACGGTGGTCTGCCATGTGAAGAATACGGGGAGATGCCGGGAACTGCTGATACCCGGCACTGCGGTGATACTGGAATACCATCCGGATGCTGCTGTTACGGGGCGCAAGACGTCCTATGACCTGATTGGCGTTTACAAGGGGGAATTGCTGATCAATATGGACTCCCAGGCTCCCAATAAGGCCGCCTGGGAGTGGCTGGGCACAGCGGGCTGCCGGGATGTGTTGCGGGCGGCAGCAGGGCTTGCAGACCCTCATGTGCTGGACCTGCGGCGGGAGGTCACTTATGGGGACTCCCGTTTTGACCTGGCATTTTCCCTGGAGGACCAGGGGAGGGTTCTGCCTGCCTACATGGAGGTGAAGGGCGTGACATTGGAAGAAAATGGGATTGCTATGTTTCCGGATGCGCCTACTGAACGGGGGATCAAGCATTTAAATGGGCTGATAAGGGCAAAGGAACAGGGCTATCTGGCATTTGCGCTGTTCGTGATCCAGATGAAGGGGATCACTGAGTTCACTCCCAATATGACCACCCACCCGGAATTTGGCCGGGCCCTTTTGAAGGCCAGTGAGGCCGGGGTGGCGGTGCTGGCCATGGACTGCGCGGTTACTGAGGATACAATGATGGTGGACCGGCCGGTGAGGGTGAGGCTGGGGTAGACAGCGGCGAGGGGAGGCTCTCGGAGGCAGCGGCGAGGGGAAGGCTCTCGGAGGCAGCGGCGAGGGGGAGGCTCTCGGAGGCAGCGGTAATGAATTTTCAGGCACGCGCTGGCAACAAGGCGGGATTTCCACATATACTGTAGGGAAGCCTTCTGTAAAGGTGGAATGTATATGGTAGTTCCTCTGAGCCAGCTGAAAGCGGGGGAACGGGCCCGGGTAGTCTGGATCGCCAGCGAGCCGGATACTGTGGTCCGCCTGACAGACCTGGGATTCTCCCCCCATGAACCCGTTACATGTGTTATAAAAGGCGCGGACCGGTGTATGTCCGCCTACCAGGTGCGGGATTCTGTCATTGCACTCCGGGCATCCAATGCCTCGGAAATCCTGGTAAAATTAAATTCATAGCTTTGGGGATGGGCAGACTGCAGGTTGGTGACCTGAGTTGCAGTTCACATCCCTGCCTAAACGCGGCAGCGCAGTGGACCTGGCAGGTCAATGGTACACTATAGTCAACTGTCTGGCAGGTCAGCGTATTTACTGCGCTGACCGTAAGTTGACGTGGAAATGAGAGCAAAAATCCACCATGGATTCCTGCTCATAAATGTGAGGATACTGAACAGTTACCACAATAGATAAGAGGATACGGGGGACAGGCATATGAAACGGGAGACAGCAAAGACACTGGTGTGTATCGCGGGATGGGTGCTGGCGGCTGCTTTGGCGGCTGCCCTGGCCCTGGTGGTGCTGGTACAGCACAGCGGGTTCACTCTGCCGTGGGAATCTGCGGCAGCGGCCGCTTCCGCGGACGCCACGGGCCTGATTGTAGATGGAGACACCTGCTATATGACAGGGGATTCTCCTGAGGAGAGAGCTCTGCTGACTGGCGATATCGTGATTCCTGAGGGTGTAACAACGATCAATACCGGCGCATTCGCCGACTGCAGCGGAATCCGAAGTATTGAACTGCCTGAGAGCCTTACCACAATCGGAGATTATGCCTTTACAAGCTGCAGCAGCCTGGAAAGCCTGCTGATCCCAGAGGGGGTGCAGACCATCGGTTCCTATGCATTTGCGGGCTGCAGCGGCATTAAAAAAATAGAGCTGCCCCAGGGCCTTGGCCGCATTGAGGACTATCTCTTTGCAGAGTGTATCAGCCTGGAGGAAGTGGACATACCCGATTCTGTGACAGGGGTTGGAACCTACGCATTTTATGGCTGCGACAGCCTCACCAGCCTGGAATTTGCCCAGGGGCTGACCGATATGGGGGATTATGCGTTTGCGGCCTGCATCAATATGACCAGTATCCGGCTGCCCCAGGGCCTGACCTGGATTGCCAACTGGGCATTTGCTGGCTGTCACAGCCTGGAATCCATTGAGATCCCGGAAGGGGTGACTGAGATCGGGTTTGATGCGTTTACAGACTGCGCAGGGCTGGCTGAGGTCAGCTTTCCAGAGGGACTGACTGCAATCGGGGATGCTGCATTTGACAACTGCATTAACTTGGGGCGGCTGGATTTCCCGGACAGTTTAAGGAGTATCGGAGACAGGACCTTTGACAGCAATATCAGCCTGTACAGCCTGTCCTTTCCCGAAAATCTGGAACATATCGGAAGCTGGACCTTTGAGGGCTGTCTGAACCTGATCCGTGTTGACCTGCCATACAGCCTGGAGAGCCTGGGCAATGGGACATTTGCCACCTGTATCAATCTTCAGGTGGTTGTGATGCCGGAACAGCTGGGCAGTATGGGGGAAGGCGTGTTTCTGGGATGTGTGGGGCTCACCAGCATGGAGCTGCCCCAGGGGCTGACCAGGGTGGAGCGGGATACCTTCGCCGACTGCCGGGACCTGCGCTCTGTCTCTATTCCTGGCGAGGTGACGTCCATCGGAAGCGGTGCCTTCAGAGGCTGCCGCAGTATGGAAATAGTCCGGCTGCCGGAGGGAGTGGCCGAAATTGAGGATTTTGCATTTGAGGACTGTAGTTACCTGACGGAAATCGAACTGCCGGAAGGAGTGACGTTCATGGGTGTCGGGGCATTCAGCGGCTGCCAGCGCCTGGAACGGATGGTTGTGCCAGATGGGGTCACTTACCTGTCCGGGTCTGTGTTCTCAGACTGCAGCAGCCTGGTAAGCGTTCAGCTGCCGGAGGGCTTAAAGGGCATCGCCGGGAATGCCTTCTGGGACTGCGCCAGTTTGAAAAGCATCCGGATACCTGACGGTGTGACCGTCATACAGCAGCAGGCATTTTACGGCTGTGAGAGCCTGGACTGTGTGGAGCTGCCTCAGGGGCTTAAATACATCGGATATTATGCATTTTACAGGTGCGGCAGCCTGCGCAGTATCCGGCTTCCCAAAGGGGTGTTGGTGGATTCGGGGGCATTTGACTTATATAATGGGCTTCAGGAGATATATGTGCCGAAGGAGATGGGGAATCTGATGGGTGGGATTGGCCTGCCTGAGCATATCCGGGTGATTGAATATTAGATGCAATACGAGGCGCAGCCACAATGGCTGCGCCTCGTATTGGGCATATACTGCTAAATTCCTCCGATCACTGCCAGCTTATTACCGCTTTGCTTGAAAATGGAGAAGCCGTCCTCTGTAAAAGAGATGGTGTCCATATTTTTATAAACTTCTTTTCCGGTAATCTGTAAAGTTGACATAATGTATAATTTCTCGTAGGACTTGGCCCACTCCTCCGTGGGCTTATAAAACTGCAATTCCAGAAAGCCAAATTCACCCAGACCGCAGGTTTCAATCACATTTGCCCCATCCTCAGTTTGGGAAGGGGCCACCAGAATCCACAGCATGGCCGGGAAATACTCCGCATTCCCCCGCTGCTGCCTGGTAATTGCCACATAGTTTAAATACATTTTCCTGCCCAGCAGCAGTCCGGCTGCGCTATAGTATACGCCGGCCGCGCCATCGACCGTTAAGAGGGCGCCGCACAGCCTGGTGAGCGTAAGGCAGACAGACCGCTTTCCCTCCAGGGTTCTGCCTCCTCCGATCTCAGCAATTATGCAGAAGGACTGCTGGTTTATCAGCATTTCCTGTTCCTCTTCTGTTATATAGTGATTCTTGCTCAGCAATGTTTGGATATCCCATTCATCTCCAGGAAGAGGAAGAGCCATATAGGAACACACA